>NZ_RCVI01000176.1:0-7069 GCF_003667455.1 Micromonospora sp. CV4
GCCACCCCGCCGCCGGCGGCCGCCGAGCGCAGTCCCGACCCCGGCCCGGGTCCCGGACACCCTGCGCTTCGCCGGAACCACCCTCACCGGCACCGCGTTCGACGCGGCGCAGCTCGCGGGCCGGCCGGTGGTGCTGTGGTTCTGGGCCCCGTGGTGCGCCACCTGCGCCAGCCAGGCCTGGACGGTCGCCGAGATCGCGCCGAAGTACCGGGACACCGTGCCGATCGTCGGCGTGGCCGGCCTCGGTGAACAGCGGGCGATGAAGGACTTCGTCACCGAGTTCGAGCTCGCCGGGACGCCGCAGATCGACGACCGCGCCGGCAAGCTGTGGCGTCGGTTCAAGGTGACCGAGCAGAGCACGTTCCTGATCATCGATCGGGACGGCAAGGTCGTCCACCAGGGCTTCCTGGACGGCGAGGCGCTCACCGCCCGGGTCCGCGCGCTGGCCGGGGCGTGACCGGCCCGCTGCTGCTCGCGCTGACCGCCGGCATGCTCGGCGCGGTCAACCCGTGCGGCTTCGCGTTGCTGCCCGCGTACCTCTCACTGCTGGTCGCCGGGGCGCCGGACGCCCGCGGCGCGGTCGGCCGCGCGCTCACCGCGGCGGCCGGGCTCACCCTGGGGTACGTGCTGGTCTTCGGCGCCTTCGGCCTGGCGCTCGCGCCACTGGCCGGCTGGCTGCGGCCCCGCCTGCCGTGGCTGACGGTGGTTCTCGGGCTGCTGCTGGTGGCGGCCGGGTGCTGGCTGCTCGCCGGCCGGCGGCTGCCCGCGCCCGGCTGGTCCGCCCGGGCGCCCCGGCTGACCCGTTCCTGGCCGTCGATGGCGCTGTTCGGCGCGGCGTACGCGTTGGCCTCGCTCGGCTGCGCCATCGCACCGTTCCTGGCCATCGTGGTGACCAGTCTTCAGGCCGGCTCGACCGGACACGGGCTGGCGCTGTTCGGCGCGTACGCCCTGGGGATGGGGCTGGTGGTCGCGGTCGCCGCGCTCGGCGTGGCGCTGCTGCGCGACGGGCTGGTGGCCCGACTGCGCGGCGCCGGCGCGTTGGTGCCCCGGCTCAGCGGCCTGGTGCTGCTGCTCGCCGGCGGCTACGTCGCCTGGTACGGCTGGTACGAGTTACGGCTGGCCGCGGGCCGCCGCGACGCCCTGCACGACCCGGTGATCCGGGTGGCGTCGCGGGTGCAGCACGCCCTTGCCGACACCCTGGACACGCTCGGCCCGGCGGCGCTGCTCGCCGCCCTCGTCCTGCTCACCGCGGTGGGCGTTGGCCTGGGCGTCCGGAAGAGCGCCCGGACGCCGGCGGATACGCCGACGGGGGCCGGGGTGGACCCGGCCCCCGTCGAACGGATCGGCTAGCGCAGCGGGGTCAGGCGGTCGGTGCCCATCCGGTCGCGGAGGACCTCGGGGATCAGGACCGAGCCGTCGGCCTGCTGGAACTGCTCCAGGATGGCCGGGAACAGCCGGCTGGTGGCCAGCGCCGAGCCGTTGAGGGTGTGCACGAAGCGGGTCTGCTTGCCGCCCGGCTCCCGGTAGCGGATGGCCGCCCGGCGGGCCTGGTAGTCACCGGCCCAGGAGACCGACGACACCTCCTTGTACTTGCCGGTGCTCGGCATCCACACCTCGATGTCGAGGGTCTTCTTCATCGACGCGCTGGAGTCACCGGCGGAGAGCAGGGTGCGCTGGTAGTGCAGGCCCAGCCCCTCCACCAGGCTCTCCGCGTGGGCGAGCATCTCCTCCAGCGCGTCGTCGGCCTGCTCCGGCAGGGTGAACTGGAAGATCTCCACCTTGTTGAACTGGTGCCCGCGCACCGTGCCGCGCTCGTCCGAGTGCGAGCCGGCCGACTCGCGCCGGTAGCACGGCGTGTACGCGAACGCCTTCAGCGGCAGCTTCGGGGTCTCCAGGATCTCGTCCTGGTACGCGCCGAGAATCGCCGTCTCCGAGGTGGGCAGCAGGAACTGCCCGCGCGGCGCGGACTCCCGGTCCAGGTGGTAGACGTCGTCGTAGAACTTCGGGAACTGCCCGGCGGCGAAGCCGGCCGAGTCGAGCAGCAGGTGCGGCGGGAGCAGGAACTCGTACCCGGCCTTGATGTGCTGGTCGATGAAGTAGTTCAGCAGCGCCCACTCCAGCCGCGCGCCGACCCCCGTGTACATCCAGAAGCCGGAGCCGCCGAGCTTGACGCCACGCTCGTAGTCGACCAGGCCCAGCGCCCGGGACAGCTCCACGTGGTCGCGGACCTTCTCGATGGCCGGCGGCTCGCCGAAGGTCTTGACGACCCGGTTCGCCTCCTTGCCGCCGGGAAGCACGTCGTCGCTGGGCAGGTTCGGCAGCTCGCTCATCGCGTCCCGCAGCCGGGCCTGCACCTCGTCCAGCTGGGACTCCAGATCGGCGAGCTGCTTGCGCTCCGCCTCCGGTGCGGTGACCTGCGGCTCGGTGCCGGCACGCTTCGCCTGCGCGTACGCCCGGGCCTCCGCCTTGCGGCGCTGCCGCTCCGCGTCGATCTCCGTGATGAGGGCGCGCCGTTCCTGGTCGAGCCGCTGGATCTCGTCCAGGGCCCGGTTGACCTCGGCGGGATCCAGTCGCTTCGCCAGCGCGGTCGCCACCGCCTCGCGATCCTTCCGGATCAACTCCATGTCGAGCATGCTGCTCCGTACGCCTCCGTCCGGGGTCACAGGTGGACCCACAGATGCTACCGTCGCGCCCCGTTCGGTTCGGGACGGGGAGCGCGAGCCCACCGCCTGGGAACCGACGACGGGTTCAGAGCCGGATCGGCATCAGCACGGAGAACGTGTCCGTGTCGTCCGGGCGGCGTACGGCCAGCGGGGCGATCGGCCCGTCCAGCTCCAGGACCAGTTGCGAGCCGCCGGCCGCGTCCAGCGTGTCCAGCAGGTACGCGCCGTTCACCCCGACCCGCAGCCCACCGACCGGGTCCGGCGACATCATCCGGTCTCCGGTCGGGCCGGCGGTGGGCAGCAGGCGGACGCCGGCCCGGTCGTCGAGGCCGAGCACGGTGATCGCCAGTGACCGGCCGTCGTATTCGCGGGCAACCGTGGGGGCCGCCGGATCGGTGAGCGCGGCGCGCAGCGCGGCCACGTCGACCGGGATCCGGTACGCGGCCGGGCTCTCGCCGAGGGCCTCCCGCAGCAGCCTGCGGTAGTCCGGGAAGTCGTACGGCAGCGCGGCGCCCGTCAGTGTCCGACCGGCCACCGCGACGCGCAGGTCCGCACCGATCACGGTCAGCCGCACCGACCCGGGGTCGGTGGGGTCCAGCAGAGCGCGGAGTCGGTCGACGAGGTCCACTCCGACGAGCACCCGCACCGGCGGTCCGTCGACGGTCGCCCCGGCCCGGGCCAGCGCGAGCCGGTGCCGGTCGGTGGCGACCAGTCGGACGCCGTCCGGCTCCACGTCGAACAGCACGCCGGAGAGGGCCGGCAGCTCCGGGTCGGCGCCGACGGCGAAGCGCACCGCGTCGACGGCGGCGGCCAGTTCGGCGGGGGAGAGCAGCAGCGTGGTGGTCGCCGCCGGCGCCGGGTCCACCAGGGCCCGGAGCCGGGCGACCTCCCGGCGGGCGTCCGCGAGCCCGTCCGCCAGCCGGCGCAGGTGCGTGTCGAGCAGCCGGTGCACCGTGGCCGGCTCGGCGCGCACCGCCGCGGCGATCTCCGGCACGGGCATGCCGACCCGGCGCAGCCCGGCCACCAGCCGGGCCGGGGCGATCTGCGCGTCGGTGTACCAGCGGTAGCCGGTCACCGGGTCGACCAGGGCCGGTTCGAGCACGCCCGCAGAGTCGTAGAAGCGCAGCGCGCTGACGGTCAGGCCGCTGGCCCGGGCCAGCTCACCGATGCTGTGCAGGTCGCTCTCCACGACGGGCATCCTGCCCCCTCGACCCGGTCGAGGGTCAAGCCGCCGACTCCGCGCCGGGCGCGGCCGTCCGGTCGGCGGCCTCGGGCGTCGGGGTCGCGGGCTCCCGCTTCAGCACCCGGAAGGTCAGCCCGGCCCGGATCAGCCGGTCGAGCAGCGCGTCGCCCATCGCGACGACCGGGGTGACCTGCCCGGCGGTCGGCGCCAGCTCGTCGAACGCCAGGCAGAGCGCCGACTCGGCGAGCATCTTCGCCGTCTCGTCGTAGCCCGGGTCGCCGCCGGCCACCTCGGTGACCACCCGACGCCCGCCACCGGTGCCGACGAACCGGACCCGGAACCAGGACGCCGCCCGCCGCTGCGGGGTGGGCCCGTGCCCGGACGCCAGCCGCCCGAGCAGCCAGCGCCGGGTGGGCGGCAGCTTCAACAGCCCGACCAGCGCGCCGAGCCCGGCGGCCGCGGCCAGCACGGTGGGCAGCCGCTTCACCGCGGCGAAGTGCCGGTAGCGGAAGTTCGGGCCGTACTCCGGGCGGGCCGCCGCCGAGCGGCGTACCACCTGCGGGTCGATGGTGGGCAGCGGTACGGTCCAGATCCCCAGCTCCGCCGAGCGGCCCAGCCGGCCCGGCACCGCCCGGACCCGGCGGTCGGCGGGGCGCGGCTCGACGGCCCGGCGGTCCCGGGCGGCCTGGCTGGCCTGCTTCGTGCGGGAGAACGCGGTGAGCGCGGACTGGTACGTGCCGGCGGAGAACTGGCCGCCGGCACGGACGTACCCGTCCACGGCGATCGGCGCGTCGGCGGGCAGCTGCTTGACGGTGAACCAGACACCCAGGTCGTGCGGGATGGAGTCGAACCCGCAGGCGTGCACCAGCCGCGCGCCGGTGCGGGTCGCCTCGGCGTGGTGACGGACGTACATCAGGTCGACGAACTCCGGCTCGCCGGTGATGTCCAGGTAGTCGGTGCCGGCCCGGGCGCACGCCGCGACCAGCGGCTCCCCGTGATGGATGTACGGGCCGACCGTGCTGGCCACCACCCGGGCGCTCTCGGCCACCGCCCGCAGCGAACCGGCGTCGGTCACGTCGGCGGTGAGCAGCGGCAGCCCGGCCAGCGCCGGGTCGATCGCGGCGAGCCGGTCCCGTACGGCGGCGAGGCGGCCCGGGTTGCGGCCGGCCAACGCCCAGCGCAGCCCGGACGGCGCGTGCCGGGCCAGGTATTCGGCGGTCAGTCCCCCGGTGAACCCGGTGGCTCCGAACAGCACCACGTCGTACGTCCGCTCCCCGGCCATCCCCAGAGTCTGCCATCCGCCGCCCGCTGCGGCAGCTCGTGAGCGCGGCCGATCCCATCGGCGCCAGCCGTCACAGTGGTCCCACCCGTCGGGTCGGTCTCCGTCCCCCGGATCCTCGGCCGCGACCGGGTGAAGCGGGCTCGCCCCGAAGGGGTGAACGCGTCCGCGCCGGGTAACCGCTCGCCGACCGGGGGTGGAACGCGGTGGTGGGGGTGGAGCCGGGTGCCGGAAGAGCTGGATCGCGCACGGGTCGGTACGGCACCGGAGCGCCCGCCGGAGCCGCCGCTGCTGGCGTCCCGACTGACCCCGGCGGCGCCGCCCGAGCCGGTGGTGGCCCGGCCCCGCCTGCTGCGCCGGCTCGACGAGGGCAGCGCGGGACCGGTGACCCTGGTCGCCGCACCCGCCGGCTGGGGCAAGACCACCCTGCTCGCCTCCTGGGTGCGGCTGGCCGCTGGCAGCGGGGCCGGGCTGGGGCCGGCGTGGGTGTCGGTGGAGGTCGGCGACGACGGCGACCGACTCTGGGCGTACCTGGCGGCGGCGTTGCGGGCGGCGACCGGGTCGACGGAGGGCGGCCCGGCGGCGCCGGTGCCCGACCGGCCGCCGCGCCCGGACCAGTTGGAGCTGCTGGCCGCCGCGCTCGCCACCCTGGACCGACCGGTGCTGCTGGTCCTGGACGACCTGCACCGGGTCGCCGACCCCGCCGCGCTGACCGGGCTGGAGTTCCTGCTCCGGCACGCCGAGCAGCGGCTGCATGTGGTGGTCGGGGCCCGGGCCGGGTTGCCGCTGGCCCTGCATCGGCTCCGTCTGGCCGGCGAGCTGACCGAGATCGGCCCGGACGAGCTGGCCTTCACCGATGACGAGGTGGCCGACCTGCTCACCGCGCACGGGGCGCCGCTGCCGGCCGCCGCCCTGCACCGGCTGCGCGAGCGCACCGGGGGATGGCCGGCCGCGCTGCGGATCGCCGCGCTGGCGTTGCGCGGGCATCCCGACCCGGAACGGTGGGTGGCGCAGTTCGGCGGCGACCAACCGGAGATCGCCGGCTATCTGCACGAGGAGGTGCTCGCCACGATCGATCCGGCCGACCGCGACCTGCTGCGCCGCACCGCCCTCGCCGAGACGGTCTGCGCGGACCTGGCCGAGGCGCTGACCGGCCGCGCCGACGCCGGGCGGGCGCTGGCCGACCTGGCCGGCGCGGGCGGTCTGCTGCACCGGGCGGAGAGCCGCCCGCCGTGGTACCGCTGCGATCCGCTGCTGGCCGACCTGCTCCGGGCCGAGCTGGCCCGGCTGCCCGCCGACGAGGTGCGTGAGCTGCACGCGCGGGCGGCCGACTGGTACGCCGGTGACGGACGCCCGGTGGACGGCTTGCGGCACGCGCTGGCCGCCGGCCGGTGGGACCGGGCCGGCGACCTGTTCGTCGCGCACTGGCCGGAGCTGACCCGGTACGACGCCGATCCGACGACGGGCCCGGCCCCGATGTCCCCGCCTCCGGCGGTGCTGCGCGCCGACCCGGAGGTCGCGTTGGCCTGCGCCGCCGAGCGGGCGTACGCCGGCGACCTGCCGGCAGCCAGCGGCCACCTGCGTGCCGCCGCCGGGTACGTCGACGGCCTGCCGGTGCCGCGCCGGGACCGGTTCCTGCGGCTGGCCACCGCGCTGGAGCTGACCCTGGCCCGACTCGCCGGCGATCCGGCCGAGGTCCGGGCCGCCGCCGCCCGGCTGCTACGGACCCGTCCGGTCGGCGCCGCGCCGAGAGCGGCGTCGGGTCCGCCGACGACCGGGGCGCCGAACCACGCGCTCGCCGCGGGTACGGGAAGCGCCGCCGAGGACGCGGACCTGCGGGCGTTCACCGGCACCGCCCTGGGGCTCGTCGAGTTGGCGGCCGGCGCGCTGCCCGACGCCCGGTTCGTCCGGGCCCGGGCGGCGGCCCGGGAGGCCGGCCGGGCC
>NZ_RCVI01000283.1:0-7058 GCF_003667455.1 Micromonospora sp. CV4
ACAGGCGACCGCCCGCCGGGCCGGCGGGCCGGCGGGCGGTCGCCTGTCCCGCGCTGACTCGCCGCGCTGACCCCGTCGAGCGCCGACCCGCCGCGGAGGCGGCGGGCGAACCTACGCCTGGGTGGTCAACGCTGGTTCGGTGACGTATTCGCGCAGGTGATCGGCGGTGAGCGTGTCGCCTCGGGCGACCAGGTCGGCCGGTGTGCCGGTGAAGACGACTCGACCGCCGTCGTGCCCGGCGCCCGGCCCCAGGTCGATGAGCCAGTCCGCGTGCGCCATGACCGCCTGGTGGTGCTCGATGACGATCACCGTGTTGCCGGCGTCGACCATCCGGTCCAGCAGGGCCAGCAGCTGGTCCACGTCGGCCAGGTGCAGGCCGGTGGTGGGCTCGTCCAACACGTACGTGCTGGTCTTTTCGGCCAGGTGGATGGCGAGCTTGAGCCGTTGCCGCTCCCCACCGGAGAGGGTGGTCAGCGGCTGGCCGAGGCTGAGGTAGCCCAGCCCGACGTCGACCAGCCGGCCGAGGATGAGGTGCGCGGGCCCGCTGGGAAAGAACGCGTGGGCCTCGGTGACCGACATGGCCAGCACCTCGCTGATGTTCCTGCCGCGCAGCGTGTACGTGAGCACCTCGTCAGTGAACCGTCGGCCCTCGCACCGTTCGCAGATGCTCGCGACGCCGGCCATCATCGCCAGGTCCGTGTAGATCAGCCCGATCCCCTTGCAGGCCGGGCAGGCGCCCTCGGAGTTGGCGCTGAACAGGGCCGCCTTTACCCCGTTGGCCTTGGCGAAGGCGGCACGGATCGGGTCGAGCAGCCCGCTGTAGGTGGCCGGGTTGCTGCGTCGCGACCCGCGGATCGCGGACTGGTCCACGATCACGACCCCGGCCCGGCCGCGCAGGGACCCGTGGATCAGTGAGCTCTTGCCGGAGCCCGCCACGCCGGTGACGACGGTGAGCACCCCGAGCGGGATGTCCACGTCCACGTCGCGCAGGTTGTGCAGGTCGGCCTGGCGGATGGCGAGGTGCCCGGTGGGTGGGCGTACCTCGTCGCGCAGGGTCACCCGGTGGTCCAGGTGCCGGCCGGTGAGTGTGCCGGAGCGGCGCAGGCCGGGAACGTCGCCGGTGAAGCAGATCCGGCCGCCGTGGGCGCCGGCGCCCGGCCCGAGGTCGACCACGTGGTCGGCGATGGCAATGGTCTCCGGCTTGTGCTCGACCACCAGCACGGTGTTGCCCTTGTCCCGCAGTCGCAGCAGCAGGTCGTTCATCCGGGCGATGTCGTGCGGGTGCAGGCCGACGGTCGGCTCGTCGAAGACGTACGTGACGTCGGAGAGGCTGGAGCCGAGATGGCGGACCATCTTCACCCGCTGCGCCTCACCACCGGAGAGGGTGGCCGACTCACGGTCCAGGCTGAGGTAGCCGAGACCGATCTCGACCAGCGAGTCCAGCAGGTCCCGCAGGTTGGCGATCAGCGGCGCCACCCCCGGGTCGTCGACGGATCGGACGAACTCGGCCAGGTCGCTGATCTGCATGGCCGAGCAGTCCGCGATGGTGCGGCCGGCGATCCGCGATGACAGGGCGGCCGCGTTGAGCCGGGTGCCGCCGCAGGCCGCGCAGGTGGTGAAGGTGACCGCCCGGTCGACGAAGGCCCGGATGTGCCCCTGCATCGACTCGCGGTCCTTGGCGAGGTAGAGCCGCTTGACCTTGACCGCCAGACCCTCGTACGTCCAGTTGTTGCTGCCCATCTTGATTTTCGTGGCCGGCTTGTAGAGGAAGTCCTCCCATTGGGAGGGCGTGTAGTCCTGGAGCTTGACGTCGGGGTCGAACAGGCCGGAGGAGACGATGGTCTGCCAGTACCAGGAGTCGACCGCGAAGTTGGGCACGGTGATCGCGCCGTCGTTGAGCGAGCGTTCGACGTCCACCAGCTCGTTGACGTCGAGGTCGGAGACCCGGCCCAGCCCTTCGCAGGTCGGGCACATGCCCTCGGGCAGGTTGAAGCTGAAGGCGCCCGCGCCGCCCACCGACGGTTGGCCGAGCCGGCTGAAGAGGATCCGGAGCATGGCGTACGCGTCGGTGGCGGTGCCCACGGTGGAGCGGGAGTTGACGCCCATCCGTTCCTGGTCGACCACGATGGCCGCGCCGAGGTTGCGCAGGGAGTCGACGTCCGGCCGGTTGAGGTTGGGCATGAACGACTGGAGGAAGGCGCTGTAGGTCTCGTTGATCAGGCGCTGGGACTCGGCGGCGATGGTGCCGAAGACGAGCGACGACTTGCCCGAGCCGGAGACACCGGTGAAGACGGTCAACCGGCGCTTGGGGATGTCGACCGAGACGCCGGCGAGGTTGTTCTCCCGCGCTCCGCGTACCTCGATCATGTCGTGGCTGTCGGCGACGGACCATGCTGGCTGCGACATGCGAACCCTTCACGAGATCGTGGCGAGGAGGCCCCCGCCGAGCTGACGGATTACATTGTCCCATTCATCCCCACGTAGAGGCTTGTGCCGAGATTTGGCTGCGACCCGCGCCGGGACGCCCCGCAAAGTCTCAAATCACGTCGCAAACGGTACGGTGGCCGGCGTGGACACCGCGCCGAAGGACCGCCTACGGGCGGTGGACCTGGCCGCCACCGTCGGGCTCTCGGTGCAGCAGGTGCGCAACTACGTCGAGGTGGGCGTGCTCCCGCCGGTGCGGCGCACCGAGAGCGGCTACCGGATCTTCACGACCGAGCACGCGCGGGCGCTGACCGTGGCGCGGCGGCTGGCCGAGGGGCACGGCTGGAGCCGTACCCGCGAGATCATGGCGGCGGTTCACCGGGGTGACCTGCCGACGGCCCTCGCGGCGCTCGACGGCGGCCACGCCGAGCTGGACCGGGAGCGTGCCGAGATCCGCCGGGTGCTCGGCGCCTTCGAGACCGTGCTGGCCAGCCCGCCGGCGGCCCGCCCGGCGCCCCGCCGCGGCACCCGCATCGGCGAGGTCGCCGCGCTGGTCGGAGTCCGAACCTCTCAGCTGCGGCTGTGGGAGGAGCGCGGCCTGCTCCGGCCGGGCCGCACGCCGGGCACGAAGTACCGGGTGTACGACGAAGCCGAGCTGCGCGCCGCGCAGGTCGTGGCGCTGCTGCGCCGGGGCGCCTACCCGTTCGAGATCATCGAGGCGGTGCTGGGCGAGCTGCGGACCACCGGCAGTGCCCAACGGGTCCGTGCCGAGCTGGGCCGTCGTGAGCAGGAGCTGCACGCCCGCAGCCTTCGGCGGTTGCGGGGAAGCGCCGCGCTGCACGACTACCTGCGCCACCGGGCGTCCGCCGGGGCAGCCGGCCCCGGACCGGTCGGAACCGAGGTCCCCGCCCGGCGGGATATCGTCCCGGATTAGGGTGCTTGGCATGACTGTCCGGTTGCTGGCGACCACGGCGACCGCCGTCCTGCTCTCCACCGGCGTGACCGTTCCGGCCGCCGTCCGTGCCGCTCCGGCCGCCGGGTGGGCGGGGCGAGGCGGCGCGGCGCAGACCGTGCCCTGCCCACGGGTGGCGGCGCCCGCGGTTTCCCGGCCCCCGCGCCCGTCCCCGCCGCCGGTGGTTCCCGAGGACCGGGTCGTGGGCGGGCCGGAGTTGGACACCGCCGGGCTGGTCGTGCCGGCCGGGTCGCCCGCGCCGCCGAAGATCACCGCCACCTCCTGGCTCGTCGCCGACCTGGACACCGGGCAGGTGCTCGGCGGCTGCGGCCCGCACGAGTACGGGACCCCGGCCAGCGTGCAGAAGCTGCTGCTGGCCGCCACGATGCTGCCGCGGCTGGACCCGAAGCAGGTCGTCACGGTCACCGAGGCGGACATGGACATCGAGCCCGGGTCGTCGGCGGTCGGTCTGGTCGAAGGGGGCCGGTACAGCGTCGAGACGGTCTGGTTGGGGCTGCTGCTCAACTCGGGCAACGAGGCGGCGAACGTGCTGGCCCGGCTGGGCGGGGGCGCCGACTCCGCGGCCGGCGGGGTGCGGGCGATGAACGAGTACGCACGCCGGCTCGGCGCGCTTCAGACGCACGCGGTCACCCCCTCCGGGCTCGACGGGCGTGGGCAGTTCACCAGCGCGTACGACCTGGCCCTGATCGCCCGCGTCTGTTTCGCCGACGCCAACTTCCGTCGGTACGCGCTCACCGAGCGGACCCGGATCCCGGCCCAGCCGGCGAAGCGGACCAAGGGCTTCGAGATCCAGAACGAGAACCAGTTGATCTACCAGTACCCGGGTGCGTTGGGTGGCAAGACCGGCTTCACCGACCTGGCCCGGCACACCTACGTCGGCGCCGCCGAGCGCGACGGTCGCCGGCTGGTGGTCACGCTGCTGGGCGGCGAGCCGCAGCCGATGCGTGGCTGGGAGCAGGGCGCGGCGTTGCTCGACTGGGGGTTCACGCTGTCCCGGTCGGCCTCGGTCGGCCGGCTGGTCGAGCCCGGGGAATTTTCCGCCACGCCGACGGCCACCCCGTCCTCGCCGTCCTCCCCGGCCGCCCCCGGGCAGGCGCGACCGGCAGCCGCGAGCGGTCCGGTCGGCGGCGGAACGTCGGGTTTCCGGGCGGCGGCATGGCTGGGCGGCGCCGCGGTGGTCCTGCTGCTCGCCGGGCTGGTGTGGCGCCGCCGGCCCACCCGCCGGCACGCGCCCTGACCCGGGCGGACCAGCCGCCGGTCGCCCACCCACGGATCGACAAGCGCCGACGGGGTCCATAGACTCCGGTCGCTCCGGTACCACGAGTCCAGGAGGATCCCCGTGTCGCGTGAACCTCGACCGCAGTCCATTGCCGACCCGCGCCGCCCCACCCGTACGCTGACCCGCCTCGCCAGCGTGGCGCTGCTCGCCGGGGCGCTGGTCGCCGCCACCGGCGTCGCCGCGGTGGCCGCACCCGCCCCGGCGGTCGCCCCGGCCGGATCGGGGGGCACCCACGGCCCGTGCGGCTATCTCGCCACGCCGGAGGAGCCAGCGGCCCGGCCGGTCCCGCTGCCGCCCGACCCGCGACGTACGCCGGACCGGGGCACCGTCCGGGTCACGTTGTGGACCAACCACGGCCCGATCGGGTTGCTCCTGGACCGGGCGGCGGCGCCGTGCACGGTGCAAAGCTTCCTGCACCTCACCCGCCACCGCTTCTACGACCGGACCTCCTGCCACCGGCTGACCGCGTACCCCACGCTCAGCGTGTTGCAGTGCGGGGATCCGTCCGGAACCGGTTCGGGCGGGCCCGGCTACCGCTACGCCGACGAGTTGCCGACCGACCTGCCGCCGGCGCCGACGGACCCGACGGGCGAGCGCCGGCTCTACGCCCGGGGCACGCTCGCCATGGCGAATGCCGGTCCGGACACCAACGGCAGCCAGTTCTTCCTGGTCTACGCCGACTCGGCGTTGCGTCCGAACTACACCGTCTTCGGCTCGGTGGACCGGGCCGGGCTGGCCACGCTCGACCGGATCGCGGCGGGGGGAGTGGCCCCGACCGACGACGACCCGGCGCCCGTCGACGGCGCGCCCGCGCTACCGGTCGACATCCGCAAGGCCCTGCGGCACCACCACCGCTGACGGCTCACCTTCGCGCCGCGCCGACCGGGAACCGATCCGGTCGGCGCGGCGCTTGCGGGCGGTGCGGCGGCGGGCCGCCGGCGCGAGACCGTACGGCTATGGCCGCGCCACCCGTCCCCGGGGGAGTGTTTCCGGCCGGATGTCTCTGGAATTCTCGGGCCCGGACCGGAAGCGGTCGGGGCGGCCGCCGGTGCGGGTCGGCCGTCACGACGCCCGCGACGACCTGACCGGCGGTGCCGCCGTGCTGTCGCGGACCACCAGTTCGGTGGCGAGCTCCACCCGGGGGGAGTCGATGGCTTCGCCCTGGGCGAGCCGCAGGACGGTCCGCGCGGCCAGCCGACCCATCTCGACCAGCGGTTGCCGCACCGTGGTCAGCGGCGGTGACGCCCACCGCGCCTCGGGCAGGTCGTCGAAGCCGACCACGCTGACGTCGCCCGGGACCAGCAGGCCGCGTTGCCGGATCGCCTCGTAGACGCCGAACGCCATCTGGTCACTAGCCGCGAAGATCGCCGTCGGCGGCTCGTCGAGGTCCAGCAACGAGGACCCGGCGGCGAAGCCGGACGCATGGTAGAAGTCGCCGGGTCGGAGCAGGTGTTCCTCCAGCGGCACGCCGGCGGCCTCCAGCCCGGCGCGGTAGCCGTCCAGACGGGCCCGGCTGCACAGCAGGTGCGTCGGACCGGCCACGAACCCGATCCGCCGGTGCCCGAGCGAGAGCAGGTGCTCGGTCGCGGCGAGCCCGCCGGCCCAGTTGGTGGCTCCTATGGTCGGCACGTCGATGGCGGGCACGCCGGCCGGGTCGACCACCACCACGGGCACGTTGAGCCGCCGCAGCTGCGCGTAGAGCGGCGGGCTGACGTGCGAGGTCACGAAGATGACGCCGTCGGTGGCCCGGGCGCGCAGGTTCTGCAGCCACTGCCGGGCGGCGGTCGACTGTCGGTGTATCGCGGAGACCACGGTGCCCACGCCGGCGGCGTGCCCGACGTCCTCGACCCCGCGGATGATCTCCACGGCCCACGGGCTGTCCAGGTCGTTGAAGACCAGGTCGACCAGCCCGGCGGGCTGCACGGTGCGGCTGGCGCGACGCCGGTAGCCGTGGTGGCGCAGCAACTCCTCGACCCGTTCCCGGGTGCCGGGGGCCACGTCCGAGCGGCCGTTGAGCACCCGGGACACGGTCGGCACCGAGACTCCGGCCTCGCGCGCGATGGCGCTGATGGTGACCCTGCGTCCGTCGTCCGCGTCCACCCGCGTCTCCTTTGTTCTTTCGGGCGGGCCGGACCCCGGCACCGGGATGCCCCGGAGCAGCGTGCCCGTCCCATCGGGTCATCTTGCCGCACGGACCGGGGGCTGGCGACAGGGCGGATCGCCGCCGTGTTCAGGGAAGTTGCGGAGATTTCCCGGAAGTCAGGCGGATCGGCACGGACCGCGCGTCGCCGGGCTGGGCGACCCGTCCGTGGCCTCGCCGCTCAGCCGCTCGCCGAACCGGCGGCCGGCGTCGGCCGGTCGGGCCCGGGGGAGGGCGGGTAC
>NZ_RCVI01000447.1:0-7043 GCF_003667455.1 Micromonospora sp. CV4
GGGCAGGGCCAACGGCCGTGCCGCGCCCAGCCAAGCCCGGACGACCACCGGCCCGACCCTGCCGCGCCCGGCCGCGCCCCGCCCGGCCGAGCTGCCGGTCGAGCTGCCCGTCGAGCCGGCGGCGGTGCCCGTCGGCACGGGCACGGGAGAGCAGCGGTGAAAGCATTCCCGAGCCGGTCAGGCAACCTGACGGGCGGCCCGGCGCGTCCCTACCACGTGCGACCTGACGACCTGGATGATGCGGTGCGGGAGACCCTCTCGCACCAGGTCGCCGTCGCACGCCCACTGAGCGCCGACCCGGCCGGCCAGGCCATCCGCCGGGCGAACCGGATCCGGCGCCGTCGCACCGCCGGTGGCCTCGCCCTCGCGGCTGTCGCCACCGTGCTGGTCAGCACCGGCATGGCCCAGCTCGGTGACGGCTCCGGCGGGCAGGGCACACCCATCGTCGTGATCGGTGACCCGAACCCGTCGGCCCGACCGATTCCCTCGGCCACCGCTGCGCCGGCGCCTCCGCCCGGGACGTCCGTCGACCTGCTCGTCAACGGGACGCTGGTCAGCGCGCAGGGTGCGCGGCTGGAGCTGCCCGGCGTCGGGCCGGCCGAGGCCGCCCACCTGCTGCCCGGCGGCGCCGGTTGGTTGGTGGTCGGAGCGCCGACCGCCGCCGGCCGTTCCCTCTGGGTGGCGCAGCGCGACGGGCTGGTGCAGGTGCTGCTGGCCGGGGCGGGCGCGATCGTCGTGGCACCCGACGGCCGCCAGGTCGCCTGGCGCGACGGCACCGGCCTACTGGTGGCGGGGGTGGTCGGCACCCAGCTCATCGGGCCGGTGCGTACGGCCCTGCCCGCCGACGCGGAACCGGTCCGGTTCGTCGGCGACAGCGTGCTGGTCCGGCTCGACCCGGACCGCGCGGGCCACGCCCTCTGGCGGCCGGGCGCCGAGCTGACCGTGGGAGCCGACCGGAGCACCCTGAGCGTCTACGGCCCGCTGCCCGACGGACGGCTGGTCGGCCAGGTCGCCGCCGGCGACACCGACGGGACCTGCCTGGCCGTCCTGGACCCGAAGCGTGACCTGAAGCGGCTCAGCACCGGTTGCGGCCCGCAGCTGAGCCAGGACGGAGTCGGCGGTATCTCCACGGACGGCCGGTGGCTGCTGGTGAACGGGCGGATCGGCAAGGCGGACCAGGCACTGTTGGTCGACCTGCGCCAGCTCGGACCGGACCTGACCGTCGTGCCGGCCGGGCCGCCCGCGAACGGCGCGATCGCCTGGAAGACCGACTCGGACGCCACCTACGTCGACGGCGCCGGCCAGTTGGTCCGGGTCGAGGTCGGACGGGTACGGGCCGGAAAGCAGGCCCAGGCGGTCCCGGTGCCCGGCGTGCAGCCGGGGAACCGGCCGGTCGTGGTGACGGGCTCCTGACCGCTGCACCCGTTGTGAGCGGGCAGGCCTCGACAGAACGGGGCCGGATGGCGCTGGGTAGCGTCGGCTGATGACCTCGCGTACCGGCCCCGCTCCGCGCATCGACCTGCACGCCCACTCGACGGCCAGCGACGGCACGCTGAGCCCGGGCGAACTGGTCCGCGCCGCCTCCCGGGCGGGGCTGGACGTGCTGGCGATCACCGACCACGACACCACCGCCGGTTGGGCGCCGGCCGTGCGGGCGCTACCGCCCGGGCTGCGCCTGGTCCGGGGCGCGGAGCTGTCCTGTCGGTGGTCGGGCGCACAGCCGGCGGTGCCGCTGCACCTGCTGGCGTACCTGTTCGACCCGGACCACCCGGAGCTGGCCGCCGAGCTGGCCCGGGTGCGGGCCGCCCGCGAGGAGCGGGGCGAACGCATCGTCGCGCTGCTGCGCGCCGACGGCGTCGACGTGAGCTGGCCCGACATTCTGACCGGCGCGGGCGGCGGCACGGTGGGCCGGCCCCACATCGCGCAGGCGCTGATCCGGGCCGGCCTGGTCGGCAGCACCGGGGAGGCGTTCGGCCCGGACTGGCTGGGCGAAAAGTACCGGCTGCCCAAGGAGGACATCGACGTGTTCCGGGCGATCGGGCTGGTCCGGGCGGCCGGCGGGGTACCGGTCTTCGCTCATCCACGCGCCACCCGACGCGGCCGGGTGGTGCCCGACGAGCTGATCGCCGAGCTGGCCGCCGCCGGGCTGGCCGGCCTGGAGGCCGACCACGAGGACCACAGCCCGGCCGAGCGGGCGCACGTACGGGGGCTCGCCGCCGAGCTGGGCCTGCTGGTCACCGGCTCCTCGGACTTCCACGGCACGCACAAGACCGTCCAGCTCGGCGCGTTCAGCACCAGTGCCGAGGCGTACGAGCGGATCGTCGCTGCGGGGGTGACCGAGGTCGCTTCGGGCTGATCCGGGTCGCGGCCCACAACGGCGCGGCTAGGTTGATCACGTGGATCTGAAGCTGTTCGGCGAGGTTTTCGTGACCCTGCTGGTGATCACCGACCCGCCGGGCATGATGCCGATCTTCCTCGCGCTGACCGGCCCGCTGCCCGCCCGCGACCGCAACCGGGCGGCCTGGCAGGCCGTCGCGCTGGCGCTCGGCGTGATCGTGATCTTCGCGGTTGCCGGGCAGACCCTGCTCGACTACCTGCACGTGGACCTGCCCGCCCTGCAGGCCGCCGGCGGCCTGCTGCTGGTGCTGGTAGCCCTGGAACTGCTGACCGGCAAGGCCGACGACCCCAGCCAGCAGGTCACCTCGAACATCGCCCTGGTGCCCCTGGGCACCCCGCTGCTGGCCGGTCCCGGCGCCATCGTCGCCACCATGCTCTTCGTCCAGCAGGCCGACGGGCTGGGCGACTTCACCGCCATCGCCGCGGCGATCCTCGCCGTGATGGTCGCGGTCTGGATCGTGCTGCGTTTCTCCGGCGGCATCGTGAAGATCCTGCGGCCCGGCGGGATCGAGGTGCTGACCCGGATCGCCGGCCTGCTGCTGGCCGCCATCGCCGTGCAGCTCATCGCGGACGCGGTGGCCGCCTTCGTCACGCAGTACGTGAACATGACCTGACCCGGCTCCCCCGTGCTGTCGGGGGTGGGTGGCAGGATCGCAGGCGTGCGACGATCCTCCTCAGCCGGACGACCGGCCGCCGGCGGCCGGGCCCCTCAGCAGCGCGCCGGTGGCGCCGAGCAACTCGGCTTCGAGGGCATGCCGGAGCGGCTGTTTGTCTGCACCCCGAGCAAGCTCGGCGCGTACGCGGACTGCCCGCGCCGCTACCGCTACTCCTACGTCGACCGGCCGGCCCCGCCGAAGGGCCCGCCGTGGGCGCACAACTCGCTCGGCGCCAGCGTCCACAACGCCCTGAAGAACTGGTATGCGCTGCCCGCCGACCGGCGCCGCCCCGAGACGCTGGCCACCCTGCTCAAGGGCACCTGGGTCCGCGAGGGCTACCGCGACGACGAGCAGGAGCGGGCCGCCTACCGGCGGGCGTTGGGCTGGCTGGAGGCGTACGTGGAGACGCTGGAGCCGGAGGCCGACCCGCTCGGCGTGGAGCGGGTGGTGGCGGTCAAGACCGCCGTGCTGGCCTTCAACGGGCGGGCCGACCGGATCGACTCCCGTCCTGGGCCGGACGGTCCGGAGCTGGTCATCGTGGACTACAAGACCGGCCGCACCGGGCTGGACACCGACGACGCCCGGGGCTCGCAGGCGCTGGCGCTCTACGCGTACGCGGCCGAGCGCGTGTTCCGCCGCCCGTGCCGGCGGGTCGAGCTGCACCACCTGCCGACCGGCACGGTCGCGGGCCACGACCACAGCGTCGATTCGCTGGCCCGCCAGTTGACCCGCGCCGAGGAGACGGCCCGCGACATCATGGCCGCCGAGCGGACGGTCGCCGACGGCGGCGACGCGGACGAGGCGTTCCCCGTGGCGCCCGGCCCGCGTTGCGGCTGGTGCGACTACCGGCGGCACTGCCCGACCGGCGCGCAGACGCCGGGCAAGGAGCCGTGGGCGGCCGTGGACCGGCCCACCGAGGGCTGACGCCGCTGGCGGGGCCGGGTCAACCGGCCAGCGGGGTGGCGGTGAGGCGCTCGGCCCGCTGCTTGGCGGCCTGCAGGATCGGCCCCTCCCGGTAGCGCCGGGGGACCGCGCCGAGCGCCAACCGCAGGGTGCGCAGCGTCAGGTCCGCCGACAGGGCGGTGGTGGGCAGCCCGAGCCCGCCGTACATCCGGCGAGCCCACGCCGGCAACAGCGCGAGCGCCGTGCCGGCGACCCCCAGGTACGCCCAGCGTGGTGGCCCGAGGGTGAGCCCCAGCCGGGCCGGCAGGCTGAGCTTCCACGGCAGCGGCGGGGCGGTGAGCAGGAGCGCGGTCTCGGCGGCCGCACGGGTCATCCGCAGCTCCGGCCGCACCGCGCGGTAGTACTCCGCCACCTCTTTCGCGGTGCCCGGGACGGTGGCCGGGTCGAGGCCGACCAGGGCGGCCGAGCGGCGCTGCTCGGTGTAGTAGCCGTCCACCTCGTCGTCGGTGAGCGGCAGACCGGCCCGCCGGGCCGTGCTGAGGAACGACTCGACCTCGGCGACGTGCACCCAGCGCAGCAGGTCCGGCTCGTCGATCCGGAACTCCTCGCCGGTGTCCGGGTCGGTGGCCCGCAGCCGGTCGTGCAGCCGGCGCAGCCGGGCCCCGGCCGCCTCGGCCTCGGCGGTGGTCCCGTAGACGGTGGTGGCCACGTAGGTGGCGGTGCGCACCAGGCGGCCCCAGGCGTCGGTGCGGTAGTTGCTGTTCTGCGCGACCCCGGCCATCGCCCGCGGGTGCAACGCCTGGAGGTAGAGCGAGCGCAGGCCGGCTACGACCAGGATCGGCTCGTCGTGCACTTTCCACGTGACCGAACCCGGACCGAAAAGGCCGAGGTCATCGGAGTCCACCGCCCAAGAGTGCCACGGCCCGGCCGACCTCGCCGGTCACCCCGCCCGGAGCGCGGGAACCGGTCAGCTGTCGGCGGAGCGGCGAGCCTGGCAGGCCGGGCAGAGACCCCAGAAGGTCACTTCCGCCTCGTCCACCTCGAAGCCGTGCGCGACGCTCGGCGCCAGGCAGGGGGCGCTGCCCACCGCGCAGTCGATGTCGGCGATCTCGCCGCAACCCCGGCAGACCACGTGGTGGTGGTTGTCGCCGGCGCGCGCCTCGTACCGGGCGGGACTGCCGGCCGGCTCGATCCGGCGGGATAGCCCGGCCCGGGACAGCGCCCCCAGCACGTCGTAGACCGCCTGGGTGGAGACCGAGTCGAGGCGTTCGCGGACCTGCCGGGTGATCTCCTCGACCTCCAGGTGGCCGCCGCCGGCCAGCACGTCGAGCACCGCGAGGCGCGGTCGGGTGACCCGCAGGCCCCTCGATCGCAGCAGTTCCTCGGCACCGGACATGCGCCAATGACAGCACGCGCGACGGGTGCCGACAACCGGCGTCCGGCCGGGGTGGCCGTGGACACAGCCGCCGGCGGCCGGATCGCGGCGCGGTGAACCCGATCGAGGCGCCGCGCGTGTTCCCGGTCGAGAGCCCGGGGCGACCGGCGAACGTAGGCTGGCCAACCCGTGACCGTGATCCACCTGGAGGGTGTCGATGTTCGAGGAGATCCAGGGTCTGCCGGTGCACGTCCTGGTGGTCCACGCGGTGGTCCTGTTCGTGCCGCTGCTGGCGGTGCTGGCCATCGCGTACGTGGGGCTGCCGCGCTGGCGGCACCGGCTGGACTGGGCGGTGGGCATCCTCGCCGTGGCGGCGCCACTGACGGCCTTCGTGGCGATCCAGTCGGGTGAGGCGTTCACCGACGCGCTGGTCGCCCGGGGTTTCCAGGGCCCGATCCTCGACCAGATCTTCGAGCACTCCCGGTACGGCGACATCCTGTTCCGGATCGTGGTGCCGCTCGGGATCGTGGCCGTTCTGCTGCTGGTGGCGACCAGCGGGCATCCCCGGGTGCCGCGGTTGCCGGCGCTGGTGACCCCGGTGCTGGGGGTGGCGGTCGTCGCGCTCTCCATCGCAGCCCTGGTCTACGTCTACCTGACCGGCCACTCCGGCGCCGAGGCCGTCTGGGGCACCACGCTCTGACCGTCGGTCACGGCGTGGTCAGAAGATCACCCGCGAGCAGAGCAGGCAGACCAGCACCACCAGCACCACGCCGACCGCCGCGCCGAAGCCGTAGGTGATTCGCTGGGCGCGCTGCTCGGCCGCGTCCAGGCCGGCCATGTCCTGCGGCGGCAGCCGCCGGGGCGGCGCCGGCTCCAGGTGTACGGGTGGACGCCAGCCCGCCGGCGGCGGCACGCTCGGCGGCGGGCCCTCGTACCCGCTCGCGGGCGCGGCGGCGGCCTGCTCCGGTGCTCCGTCGCCGCCGGTCCCGGGCCGCCGCCAGTAGTCGTCCGGGGTGCTGCCACCGCTGGGGGTCGTCACGCCGTCCGACGCTACCAACGCGGCCGGCGGCTCGGTCGTTTCTGGCCGGCGCGCCACCGTCCGCCACCGGTCCGCTGCCGTCGGCTGCGCTAGTCTTGCCGCTCGTGAGCACCGAGGACCCCGGCACGCAGGGCGCGCGCGGCGACGACGACCGCACCGTCGACCTGAGCGAAGACTTCGTGGTGCTGCCCGAGCAGACCGCCGACGACACCGACCGCGGCTGGGGCGAGCGGCCCGGCGGCAACGACGACTGGCTGCTCGCCGAACGCCCCCCGCACTGGGGCTGATCCCGCTCCCGTCCGGTCGGCCTGGCCGCCGCGTCGAAAGCGGGCGGCGCTGGTGGCGTGCCCGGTCAACCGCGGACGACGATGGCGAACCGGCTGCCCTCCGGCAGCCCGACCGCGCGTTGTGCCTGGTCGGGGCGGAGCGCCAGGTAGAGCGCCGACGACCCGTCGGTCGCGCCGGCACCCAACACGTCCAGCACCAGCGCTCGGGTGGCGAGCAGGGCGGCTTCGGCGCCCGTCCCACCCGGCGGCGCCGCGAGCAGGTCGACCCGGGCACCGGGTCGGACCACCGCCAGCGCGGCCGGCTCGGCCAACCGGACCGGCACCCCGACCGCGCCGCTGGGCAGCGGCAACGGACCGGACGCCGAGGCCCCGTCCGTGGTTGCGCC
>NZ_RCVI01000287.1:0-59187 GCF_003667455.1 Micromonospora sp. CV4
CCGGCCCCCAGCCGGGGCCGTGCCCCGGCATCGGCTGCCCCCATCCCGCCGGCGCACCGTGTCCACCCGCCGGGCCGGACGACGGCTGACCCCAGCCGTGCGACACGGGGTACGGCTGACCGGACCCGGGCGGAGGCGCACCCCAGCCGGGGGGCGACGCGTCCCAACCGGGAGCGGTCGTCTGCGGGTTGCCCCAGTCGGGCGGGGACGCCGGCGGCGGCGTACCCGGGGCAGGGGAGGCCGCGGGCGAGCCGGGCTGCGCGCTCGGGTCGGGTCGCGCCCACCCGCTCGGCTCGGACGCGCCCGGACCGGGGGCCGGCGCGCCAGGATGCCCGGCCGGATCATCCGCCGGGGGGCGCGCCGGTTCCGTCACGAGGTCCTCCTGTCGACAGGGCCGCCAGCCGCCACGCGGCGACAACCGCCAGGCTACCGCCGGGGGCGCAGCCGCCCCCGCTGGGCGCGTACGCGGGCAACTCAGTCCATGTTCGAGGGGTAGTCGTGGCCGAACGGCGCGCCCGCCAGCCGGACCACCCCGATCACCACCGCCGCCACCACGGTGACCGCGACCAGAGCGAGACCGGCCCAGGCCAGCCGCTCCCCCCGCCGCAGCCAGGCGCCACCGGTCAGGAAACCCCCTGAGGCGTACGCCTCCCGGCGCGCCTGCCGCGCCAGGTGGAGTGCCACCGTGGCGGGCACCACCCCGCCGATGAACAGGCCGGTCAGCATGCCGAGCAGCCCCAGCGCGAAGACCGCCCGCGCCTTGGTGGCACGGACCGGGTCGGGATCGAGCGGGTGGCGCAGGCCGTGCTGCGCGACGGACACCTGCCCGGGTGCGGTCGTCATGCCTCCATCATGCCGAACCCGGTCCGCGGGTGGGCCGCTCCGGACGCGACGAGGCCCCCGGCGGATGCCGGGGGCCTCGTCGTGTGGTTGGTGCTTAGCGGTACGACCCGAAGTCGAAGTCGTCCAGCGGCACAGCCTGCCCGCTGGCCGGCCCGAAACCGTAGTCGGTCTCCGGGTACCCGGTCATCGAGTAGACCTTGGCCTTGGCCTCCTCGGTCGGCTCCACCCGGACGTTGCGGTACTTGCTGATGCCGGTACCAGCCGGGATGAGCTTGCCGATGATCACGTTCTCCTTGAGGCCGACCAGCGAGTCGCTGCGCGAGTTGATCGCAGCGTCGGTCAGCACCCGGGTGGTCTCCTGGAAGGAGGCCGCCGAGAGCCAGGAGTCCGTGGCCAGCGAGGCCTTGGTGATACCCATCAGCACCGGACGACCGGCGGCGGGCTCGCCGCCCTCCGAGACGAGCCGGCGGTTCTCCGACTCGAACAGCGCCCGGTCGACCAGCACACCCGGCAGGAACTCGGTCGAGCCGGAGTCGATGACCGTCACCCGCTTGAGCATCTGGCGGATGATGATCTCGATGTGCTTGTCGTGGATGAGCACGCCCTGCGAGCGGTAGACCTCCTGGACCTCCTGGGTCAGGTGGACCTGGACCGCGCGCGGACCGAGGATGCGCAGCAGCTCGTGCGGGTCGATGGTGCCCTCGGTGAGCTTCTCGCCGACCTCGACGTGACCGCCGTCGTGGGTCCGCAGCCGAACCCGCTTGGAGATCTTGTCGTAGACGATCTCGTCGCTGCCGTCGTCCGGCACCACGATGATCTTCCGCGAGCGCTCGCCGTCCTCGATCCGGATCCGGCCGGGGGTGTCGGCGATGGGCGCCTTACCCTTCGGGACCCGGGCCTCGAAGATTTCCTGGACACGCGGCAGACCCTGGGTGATGTCCTCACCCGCGACACCACCGGTGTGGAAGGTACGCATCGTCAGCTGCGTACCCGGCTCACCGATCGACTGGGCGGCGATGATGCCGACCGCCTCGCCGACGTCCACGGTCTTGCCGGTCGGCAGCGAGCGCCCGTAGCAGGCACCGCAGACACCCAGCTTCGACTCGCAGGTGAGCACGCTGCGCACCCGGACCGTCTCCACACCAGCGGCGACGATCTTGTCGACCCCGATGGAGTTGATGTCCTGACCCCGCTCGGCGACGACGGTGCCGTCCGGCCCCTTGATGTCGTCGGCCAGGGTACGGGCGTGCACGCTGGTCTCGGCGTGCTCGTGCACGACCAGCCTGCCGTCCTCCAGGCGCTCGCCGATCTGCATCGGGATCGCCCGGTCGGTGCCGCAGTCCTCCTCGCGGATGATCACGTCCTGCGAGACGTCCACCAGACGACGGGTCAGGTAACCCGAGTCGGCGGTCCGCAGCGCGGTGTCGGCGAGACCCTTACGGGCACCGTGCGTGGAGATGAAGTACTCCAGCACGGACAGACCCTCCCGGTAGCTGGCCTTGATCGGCCGCGGGATGATCTCGCCCTTGGGGTTGGCCACCAGACCACGGATCGCCGCGATCTGCCGGAGCTGGAGCAGGTTACCGCGGGCACCCGAGTTGATCATCTTCCACAGTGGGTTCTCCTGCGGCAGCGCGGTGTCCATCTCCTTGGCGACCTCGTTGGTCGCCTTGGTCCAGATTTCGATGAGTTCGCCGCGACGCTCCTCGGCGGTCATCAGACCACGCTGGTACTGCTTGTCGATCCGGTCGGCTTCCTTCTCGTACTTCGCCAGGATCTCCGCCTTGCGCGGCGGAGCGATGACGTCCTCCATGCCGATCGTCACGCCGGACCAGGTGGCCCAGTGGAAACCGGCCTCCTTGAGCCCGTCCAGGGTGGCGGCCAGCGCCACCTTGGGGAAGCGCTCGGCGAGGTCGTTGACGATCGCGGAGAGCTGACCCTTGCGGATCTCGTAGTTCACGAAGCGGTAGCCCTGCGGCAGCGTCTCGTTGAACAGCACCCGACCGAGGGTCGTCTCCACGGTCAGCGACTCACCCTCGACCCAGCCCTCCGGGGCGGTCCACGGCTCGGCGCCGGCGCCGTTGTCGACACCGATCACGTCGCGCAGACGGATCCGCACCGGCGCCTGCAGGTGCAGCTCGCCGTTGTCGAACGCCATCCGCGCCTCGGCGTCCGAGCTGAACGCCCGGCCCTCGCCCTTCTCACCGGCGGTGAGGTGGGTGAGGTGGTAGAGGCCGATGACCATGTCCTGGGTGGGCATGGTGACCGGCTTGCCGTCGGCCGGCTTGAGGATGTTGTTCGACGACAGCATCAGGATCCGCGCCTCGGCCTGGGCCTCGGCGGACAGCGGCACGTGCACCGCCATCTGGTCACCGTCGAAGTCGGCGTTGAACGCGGTGCAGACCAGCGGGTGGATCTGGATCGCCTTGCCCTCGACCAGCTGCGGCTCGAAGGCCTGGATGCCCAGGCGGTGCAGGGTCGGCGCCCGGTTGAGCAGCACCGGGTGCTCGCCGATGACCTCTTCCAGCACGTCCCACACGACCGGGCGCTGGCGCTCGACCATCCGCTTGGCGGACTTGATGTTCTGCGCGTGGTTGAGGTCGACCAGCCGCTTCATCACGAACGGCTTGAACAGCTCCAGCGCCATCTGCTTGGGCAGGCCGCACTGGTGCAGCTTGAGCTTCGGGCCGACCACGATGACCGAACGGCCGGAGTAGTCGACGCGCTTGCCCAGCAGGTTCTGGCGGAACCGGCCCTGCTTGCCCTTGAGCATGTCGGACAGCGACTTGAGCGGGCGGTTACCCGGACCGGTGACCGGCCGGCCGCGGCGGCCGTTGTCGAACAGCGCGTCGACGGCCTCCTGGAGCATCCGCTTCTCGTTGTTGACGATGATCTCGGGCGCGCCGAGGTCGATCAGCCGCTTGAGGCGGTTGTTCCGGTTGATCACGCGGCGGTACAGGTCGTTCAGGTCCGAGGTGGCGAAGCGGCCACCGTCGAGCTGCACCATCGGGCGCAGGTCCGGCGGGATGACCGGGACGCAGTCCAGCACCATGCCGAGCGGCGAGTTGCGGGTGTTCAGGAACGCCGCCACGACCTTGAGCCGCTTGAGCGCCCGGATCTTCCGCTGGCCCTTGCCGGACCGGATGGTCTCCCGCAGGCTCTCGGCCTCGGCGTCGAGGTCCATGTTCTGGACCAGCGCCTTGATCGCCTCGGCGCCCATGGAACCGGTGAAGTACTCACCGAACCGGTCGCGCAGCTCGCGGTAGAGCAGCTCGTCGGTGACCAGCTGCTTCGGCTCCAGCTTGCGGAAGGTGTCCAGCACCTCGTCCAGGCGGTCGATCTCGCGCTGGGCCCGGTCGCGGATCTGGCGCATCTCGCGCTCTCCGCCCTCCTTGACCTTGCGCCGGACGTCCGCCTTGGCACCCTCGGCCTCCAGCTCGGCCAGGTCGGCCTCGAGCTTGGCGGCCCGCTTCTCGATCTCGGAGTCGCGGCTGTTCTCGGACTGCCGCTTCTCGGCCAGGATCTCGTTCTCGATCGTCGAGAGGTCACGGTGACGCGACTCCGCGTCAACGCTCGTCACGACGTACGAGGCGAAGTAGATGATCTTCTCGAGGTCCTTGGGGGCGAGGTCCAGCAGGTAACCCAGCCGGCTCGGCACGCCCTTGAAGTACCAGATGTGGGTCACCGGAGCGGCGAGCTCGATGTGCCCCATCCGCTCACGACGGACCTTGGAACGGGTCACCTCGACGCCGCAGCGCTCACAGATGATGCCCTTGAACCGGACGCGCTTGTACTTACCGCAGTAGCACTCCCAGTCCCGCTGCGGACCGAAGATCTTCTCGCAGAAGAGCCCGTCCTTCTCCGGCTTCAGGGTGCGGTAGTTGATCGTCTCAGGCTTCTTGACCTCGCCGTGCGACCACTGACGGATGTCGTCGGCCGTGGCGAGACCAATGCGCAGCTCGTCGAAGAAGTTGACGTCGAGCACTATGTCCCCTATGTCGTCGTCTGTACTGCTAATACTCGGGCGAGGTCGGGGGCCGGCGAGCCGGCCCCCGACCGCTCACCTCAGACCTCTTCGACCGAGCTCGGCTCGCGCCGGGACAGGTCGATGCCCAGCTCCTCAGCGGCCCGGAACACCTCGTCGTCGGTCTCGCGCATCTCCAGGGCCACGCCGTCGCTGGACAGCACCTCAACGTTGAGGCACAGCGACTGCAGCTCCTTGAGCAGCACCTTGAACGACTCCGGGATGCCCGGCTCCGGGATGTTCTCGCCCTTGACGATGGCCTCGTAGACCTTCACCCGGCCGAGGACGTCGTCGGACTTGATCGTGAGCAGCTCCTGCAGGGCGTACGCGGCGCCGTACGCCTGCATCGCCCAGCACTCCATCTCACCGAAGCGCTGACCACCGAACTGCGCCTTACCACCCAGCGGCTGCTGCGTGATCATCGAGTACGGGCCGGTCGACCGTGCGTGGATCTTGTCGTCGACCAGGTGGTTGAGCTTCAGGATGTAGATGTAGCCGACCGCGATCGGGTCCGGCAGTGGCTCGCCGGAGCGACCGTCGAACAGCTGTGCCTTGCCGCTGGCGCCGATCAGCTGGTTGCCGTCCCGGTTGGGCAGCGTCGACGAGAGCAGACCGGAGATCTCCTCCTCGCGGGCACCGTCGAAGACCGGGGTGGCCACGTTCGTGTCCCCCTCGGACTCGTCGGCGCCGATCGAGCGCAGCTGCTTCTTCCAGGCCGCGTCGTCGCCCTCGACCTTCCAGCCGGTCTTGGCCACCCACCCGAGGTGGGTCTCCAGCACCTGGCCGATGTTCATCCGGCTCGGTACGCCCAGCGGGTTCAGCACGATGTCGACGGGCGTGCCGTCCTCAAGGAACGGCATGTCCTCGATCGGCAGGATCTTGGAGATGACGCCCTTGTTGCCGTGCCGGCCGGCGAGCTTGTCGCCGTCCTGGATCTTCCGCTTCTGGGCGACGTAGACCCGGACCAGCTCGTTGACGCCCGGAGGCAGCTCGTCGCCGTCCTCGCGGGAGAAGGTACGCACACCGATGACCGTGCCGGTCTCGCCGTGCGGCACCTTCAGCGAGGTGTCCCGGACCTCGCGCGCCTTCTCACCGAAGATCGCGCGGAGCAGCCGCTCCTCCGGGGTCAGCTCGGTCTCGCCCTTCGGCGTGACCTTGCCGACCAGGATGTCGCCGGGGACGACCTCGGCGCCGATCCGGATGATGCCGCGCTCGTCGAGGTCGGCGAGCATTTCCTCGCTGACGTTCGGGATGTCGCGGGTGATCTCCTCCGGGCCGAGCTTGGTGTCCCGGGCGTCGACCTCGTGCTCCTCGATGTGGATCGAGGTGAGCACGTCCTGCTGCACGAGGCGCTGCGACAGGATGATCGCGTCCTCGTAGTTGTGGCCCTCCCAGCACATGAACGCCACGAGCAGGTTGCGCCCGAGCGCCATCTCGCCCTCGTCGGTGCAGGGACCGTCGGCGATGACCTGACCGGCCTCGACGCGGTCGCCCTCGAAGACGACCGGCTTCTGGTTGACGCAGGAGCCGGCGTTGGAGCGGCGGAACTTGTGCAGCAGGTACGTCCGGCGGTGGCCGTCGTCCTGGTGGATGGTGACGTAGTCGGCGCAGAGATCCTCGATCACACCGCCGACCTCGGCGACAACCACGTCGCCGGCGTCGACCGCGGCCCGGTACTCCATGCCCGTACCCACCAGCGGCGCCTCGGCCTTGACCAGCGGCACCGCCTGGCGCTGCATGTTCGCGCCCATCAGTGCCCGGTTGGCGTCGTCGTGCTCGAGGAACGGGATCATGGCGGTCGCGACCGAGGTCATCTGCCGCGGCGACACGTCCATGTAGTCGACGGCGGCGGGGACCACGTCCTCGGTCTCGCCACCCTTACGACGACACAGGACCCGGTCCTCGGCGAACGTGCCGTCAGCCTTGAGCGGCGCGTTGGCCTGGGCCTTGACGAACCGGTCCTCCTCGTCCGCGGTCAGGTAGTCGATCTGGTCGGTGACCCGACCGTCGACGACCTTCCGGTACGGCGTCTCGATGAAGCCGAACGGGTTGACCCGGGCGAAGGTGGACAGCGCGCCGATCAGGCCGATGTTCGGGCCTTCCGGCGTCTCGATCGGGCACATCCGGCCGTAGTGGGACGGGTGCACGTCGCGGACCTCGAAGCCGGCCCGCTCCCGGGACAGACCACCCGGGCCGAGCGCGCTCAGCCGGCGCCGGTGGGTCAGGCCCGCCAGCGGGTTGGTCTGGTCCATGAACTGGGACAGCTGCGACGTCCCGAAGAACTCCTTGATCGCCGCCACCACCGGGCGGATGTTGATCAGGGTCTGCGGGGTGATCGCCTCGACGTCCTGCGTGGTCATCCGCTCGCGGACGACCCGCTCCATCCGGGACAGGCCGACCCGAACCTGGTTCTGGATCAGCTCACCCACGGTGCGCAGGCGCCGGTTGCCGAAGTGGTCGATGTCGTCGGCCTCGTAGCCCTCCTCACCGGCGTGCAGCCGGCAGAGGTATTCCACGGTGGCGACGATGTCGTCCTCGGTCAGCGTGCCGGTGGTGATCGGCACGTCGACTTCGAGCTTCTTGTTGAACTTGTAGCGCCCGACCTTGGCGACGTCGTACCTCTTCGGGTTGAAGAAGAGGTTGTCGAGCAGGGTCTGGGCGTTCTCGCGCGTCGGCGGCTCGCCAGGGCGGAGCTTGCGGTAGATGTCGAGCAGGGCCTCGTCCTGGCCGGCGATGTGGTCCTTCTCGAGCGTGGTCATCATCAGCTCGGACCAGCCGAACCGCTCACGGATCCGCTCGGCCGACCATCCGATGGCCTTGAGCAGGACCGTGACGGCCTGCCGACGCTTGCGGTCGATGCGTACGCCGACCGTGTCGCGCTTGTCGATGTCAAACTCCAGCCAGGCACCCCGACTCGGGATGACCTTGACGCTGGAGAGGTCGCGGTCGGAGGTCTTGTCCGGCTGCTTGTCGAAGTACACGCCCGGGGACCGGACGAGCTGGCTGACCACGACGCGCTCGGTGCCGTTGATGACGAAGGTGCCCTTGGGCGTCATCATCGGGAAGTCACCCATGAACACCGTCTGGCTCTTGATCTCGCCAGTGGTGTTGTTGGTGAACTCCGCGGTCACGAAGAGCGGAGCGCAGTAGGTCAGGTCCTTCTCCTTGCACTCCTCGATCGAGGCCTTGACCTCGTCGAAGCGCGGTGCCGAGAAGGAGAGTGACATGGTGCCGGAGAAGTCCTCAATGGGACTGATCTCTTCAAGGATCTCCGCGAGACCCGAGCGTGCGTGCGGGTCGTCCGCCGACCGGCCCTGCCAACCCTCGTTGCCGACGAGCCAGTCGAAGGACTCGTTCTGAATGGCGAGGAGGTTGGGGACCTCGAGGTGTTCGGTGATCCTGCCGAATGAAACTCGGCGGGGCGCGAATGCGCTCGACGTACGACTGGTCTTCGCAGGGCGGGAAGCTGCCAAGATGCGTCCTTCCGAGGACCGGTGCTGCAGAACGGCTGGTACGCGTGCACTCCAATGACCCCACCGGAATTATCCGTAAACGGACATTTCCGAGCAGGGGTCAAGTCGGAAGGCAGCGCAAACTAGCAGTGTAGCCGAGAGGCTAACCGCTGTCCAGCCCACCCCGCAGGTCGTCGCGGAACGTGCCTCGGCCCCCGTGAACCGGGGTCTGCCGGGCCGCTCGGAACGCAACGTTCCCGCTGGGCCGCTCGGGTTGCTGCGGCCGATGGTGCCGCCGCTGTCATACCCACGTCGTGGCCGTCGCAAGCGCGGTGTCTTGCTGGTGTCAGCGTGCCTGGCAGCCCGGGGCCGCGTCAAGGGCCGGTATCCGGGTCGGCCGGTCTTTCCCACCGAAGGGCGACCCGCCGCGCTCGTTCGGGTCCCCGGGAGGGGGCGTCGGCGCCCAGCTCAGGACGGCTGCCGACGGGGTTCACCAACACGGCGGGCGACGATCCGTGTCGGATCGCCGCCCGCCGCGACGCGATCGTGTCCCAGCTCACCGAGCCGGGTACGCGCTGGTGGAGCGTCAGGTCACTTGAGGGTGACCTTGGCGCCCTCGCCCTCGAGCTTGGCCTTCGCCTTCTCGGCGGTCTCCTTGTTGACCTTCTCCAGGATGGCCTTCGGCGCGGACTCGACCGCGTCCTTGGCCTCCTTGAGGCCCAGGCCGGTCAGCTCACGCACGACCTTGATGACCTGGATCTTCTTGCCACCGTCAGCCTCGAGGACGACGTCGAACTCGTCCTTCTCCGGCTCGGCCTCGGCGGCGGCCGGAGCCCCACCGGCGGCGGCCACGGCGACCGGAGCCGCAGCGGTGACCTCGAAGGTGTCCTCGAACTGCTTCACGAACTCGGAGAGCTCGATCAGCGTCATCTCCTTGAACGCGTCGAGCAGCTCGTCGGTGCTGAGCTTCGCCATGTCTGGCGTCCTTTCCTGAATCTGTTAAGTAAGAACGTGGTGCGCCGGGAGACCGTCAGGCCGCCTCGGCGCTCTCCTTCTCGCGCTTGTCCTGCAGTGCGGCCGCCAGACGGGCGGTCTTCGACAGCGGGGCCTGGAACAGGGCCGCGGCCTTGCTCAGGTTGCCCTTCATCGCGCCGGCCAGCTTGGCCAGCAGCACCTCGCGGGACTCCAGGTCGGCGAGCTTCGTGACCTCGGCCGCGGAAATGGCCTTGCCCTCGAAGACACCGCCCTTGATGACGAGCTTCGGGTTGGCCTTCGCGAAGTCGCGAAGCCCCTTCGCCGCCTCGACGACGTCGCCCGAAACGAAAGTCAGCGCGGTAGGACCGGTGAACAGCTCGTCGAGGCCGTTGATGCCCGCGTCCGTCGCAGCACGCTTCGCCAGCGTGTTCTTCGCGACCGTGTAGCTGGTCTCGGCGCCGAGCGAGCGCCGGAGCTGGGTGAGCTGGGAAACCGTCAGACCGCGGTACTCGGTCAGCACGGTGGCGCCCGCGTTGCGGAAGCTCTCGGTCAGCTCAGCGACGGCCGTGGCCTTGTCGGCCCGGATCGGCTTGTCCGCCATGTCCCTCCTCTCTCGTTACTCGAGGCTGGTCCCCGTCGCGGCCGGAGCCGGAACGGGGGCGGAGGCAGCACGACAACGAAAAAGCCCCGGCGCAGGGCGCACGGGGCGAGGGCCGGCGGATCACGGTCGGCGGACCATGCTCACTGCCGAGTTACGCTTGCCGCCCTACGCGGGTCGCCCGTTGTCGCGGGACCTTCGACCGTGCCGAAGCACGGTGACCAGCGGTCTCTGGGTGGTTCCTCATCCGTGAGAACACGGATGACGTCTGAAGAGTACGCGACCCCGTGACCAGCACCAAATCGTTCCGTGTGAGCCGGGCCACCGCCGTCTCGGCTCCGGGCGCCTCAACCCCGGGCCCGCCGCCGCACGAGGTAGCCGCAGACCGCCGCGGCGCTCCACATCAGCGCCCAGGCGGTGAGGCCGACCATGGTGAGGGCTGCGGCGTCGCCCGCGGTGGTCCGGGCCGCGGCCATGATCGGCGGCGCCAACCAGGGGGCCACCGACCCGGTCAGGCCGAGCACCACCGCGCCGACGCCGCCGAGGGCCAGCACCGCGACGCCGTACCCGGCGCCGCCCACGGACGCCCGGCTGGCCAGCGCCCCGAGGGCCACCGCGGCGGGTACGACCAGCAGATGCGCCCACAGCCCCAGCGCGACGCCGACCGGCACCGACCGGTCCGCGGGGTCGACCGGGCCGGTGACCCCGCCGACCAACCACGGGAAGGCCAGCGCGACGGCCACCGTGACCAGCGCCGCCCCGCCGGCGGCGAGCAGCCCCGCCAGGCGTTCCCGGGCCACCCCCACCGTCACCTGGGCGAGCCGGCGCTGCACGTCCGGTTCGACGTCCAGCATGATCTTGGTCTGCCAGGCGAGCACCGGGAAGAGCACCACCGCGGAGACGCCGTACGCCTCCGCCGGCTGGGCCCGGCCGCCGCCGTACAGGATGCCGAGCGCGACGAGGCCGACGAGCAGCGGCGCGACCGCCCGCCCGGTCCGCAGGAAACCGGCCAGTCGCAGCCGGATCAGGGCGGTCATCGGGCCTCCCCCGCGGCGCGGTCGACCGCCAGGCCGGCGCCGTCCACCGCCACCGGCTCGTCCGGCGTCCGGTCGGCACCGCCCGGTCCGGTCGGCGGTGGGGCGGGCCGGGCGTCGGGGCGTACCCGCAGCACCTGGTGGCCCTCGGCGCGCAACCGGGCGACGGTGCCGGCGACCCGCGCGGCCGGCACCGCGACCTCGATCACCGCGACCGTCCCGTCGGGCAGCGGGGTCTCCTCGGTCACCGTGCCGTCGGCCACCGCCCAGTGGCGCGCGCCCGGCAGCCGGACCGTCTCGCCACGGTGGTCGCTGACCAGGACCGACCCGCCGGCGGCCAGGACCTCGTCGATCAGCTCGGGAACCAGCTCCCGGGTGGAGGCGTCCAGCCCCTCCCACGGCTCGTCGAGCACCAGCAGGCCCGGCGGGCGCAGCATCGCCTGGGCGAGGCCGACCTTCTGCGCGGTGCCCTTCGACAGCTCCGGCAGCCGGACCGCGCGGAACGCGGCCAGCCCCAGCCGGTCGGTCCAGCCCGCGACGGCCTCGTCGGCCGCCGCGCGGCCCAGCCCGGCCATCCGGGCCATCCCGGTCAGGTAGCGCGCCACGGTGAACGGCTGGTCGGCCGGGAAGCGCTCCGGCACCCAGCCCACCCGCCCCGGCCGGTCGATGACCCGGCCCCGAGCTGGCCGGAGGACCCCGGCCGCCACCTGAAGCAGGGTCGACTTGCCCACCCCGTTGCGGCCCAGCACGACCGCCACCTCACCCGGACCGATCCGCACATCCACGCCGCGCAGCACCCACGGACCACGCCGGTGGTACCGCAACCAGACGTTCTCCAGCCGCATGGGGTCGAGCGTGTCACACCGCAGACGCGGCGGGGCGCCGCCACGGTGGTGGCGGCGCCCCGGTGGAGCGAAGTGTCGGCTCGGCTCAGGCCTCGACCGAGTCCTCAGTCAGGTTCTTCACCAGGTTGGGGTCGACCGGGACGCCCGGGCCCATCGTGGTGGTCAGGATGACCTTGCGGAGGTACTTGCCCTTCGCCGCGGACGGCTTGGCGCGCAGCACCTCGTCGAGCACCGCGGCGTAGTTGTCCACCAGCTGGCTCTCCGAGAAGGAGGCCTTGCCGATGATCAGGTGCAGGTTGGAGTGCTTGTCCACCCGGAAGGTGATCTTGCCGCCCTTGATGTCCTGCACCGCCTTGGTGACGTCCATGGTCACCGTGCCGGTCTTCGGGTTCGGCATGAGACCGCGCGGGCCCAGGATCCGCGCGATCCGGCCGATCTTGGCCATCTGGTCCGGCGTGGCGATCGCCGCGTCGAAGTCGAGCCAACCACCCTGGATCCGGGCGACCAGCTCGTCGGTGCCCACCTCGTCCGCACCCGCCGCGGCGGCCTCATCGGCCTTCGCGCCAGCGGCGAAGACGATCACGCGGGCGGTCTTACCGGTGCCGTGCGGCAGGTTGACCGTGCCGCGGACCATCTGGTCCGCCTTGCGGGGGTCGACGCCGAGGCGCATGGCGACCTCGACCGTGGCGTCGAACTTGACGTTGGTGGTCTCCTTGGCCAGCTTCACGGCCTCGGCGGGGGTGTAGAGCTTGGACCGGTCGATGACGTCGGCGGCCTTGCGGTAGCTCTTGCTGCGCTGCATTGCTGATTACTCCTGTGGTCTCTGGCGGGCCGCTCGGCGCGGGCCCTCCCACGATGGGTCGTCGGCCGGGGCCGAGGTCAGTCGTTGACGGTGATGCCCATCGACCGGGCGGTGCCGGCGATGATCTTCTCGGCCTGGTCCAGGTCGTTGGCGTTGAGGTCGGCCATCTTCTTCTCGGCGATCTCACGCAGCTGGGCGCGGCTGACCGAGCCGACCTTCTCGCTCTGCGGAACGCCCGAGCCCTTCTGCACACCGGCGGCCTTGATCAGCAGCCGGGCAGCGGGCGGGGTCTTCAGCACGAAGGTGAAGGACCGGTCCTCGTACACGCTGATCTCGGCGGGGACGATGTCGCCCCGCTGGGACTCGGTCTGCGCGTTGTAGGACTTGCAGAACTCCATGATGTTCACGCCGTGCTGGCCGAGCGCGGGGCCGACCGGCGGCGCCGGCGTGGCCTGGCCCGCCGGCAGCTGAAGCGTGAACGTCTTGACGAGCTTCTTCTTCGGAGGCATGTCACTTCCTGGGGCTTGGAGCTGGGAAAATGCGGCTGACGCCGCCCTGGCGGGCGCGCACGGTCAGCGCGGTGCGACAGCGGCGACGTTCAAGAGTAGCGCAGGCCGCAGCCCGCTCGTCCGCCGAGGTCGAGCGGGAGGGCGTACGCCGACGCCAGCGGCGGGCCGGGCCCGCCGCCGACGACCGGTCAGATCTTGGCGACCTGGTTGAAGTTGAGCTCCACCGGGGTCTCCCGGCCGAAGATCGACACCAGCACCTTGAGCTTCTGCTGGTCGGCGTTGATCTCGCTGATCGTGGCCGGCAGCGACGCGAACGCGCCGTCGGTGACGGTGACCGAGTCGCCGACCTCGAAGTCGAGGACCTTGATCTCGGGCTTCGCCTTCTTCTGCTCGGTCTCGATGGCCGGCGCCAGCCACTTCAGCACCTCGTCGAGGGAGAGCGGCGCGGGCCGGTCGGCCCGGTCGGTCGCGCCGACGAAGCCGGTCACACCCGGGGTGTTACGGACACAGGAGTAGGACTCGGCGGTCAACTCCATCCGAACCAGGATGTAGCCCGGGAAGACCTTCGCCTGGACCTGCGAACGCTTGCCGTTCTTGACCTCGACCTCTTCCCGGGTCGGCACCTCGACCTGGTAGATGAAGTCTTCCATGTCGAGGCTCGTGATCCGGGTCTCGAGGTTGGTCTTGACCTTGTTCTCGTAGCCGGCGTAGGAGTGCACCACGTACCAGTCGCCCGGTGCGTAACGCAGCTTCTGGCGCAGCTCGGCGACCGGGTCGTACTCCTCGTCCGGCTCGGGCTCGGTGGTTGGGAACTCCGGCTCGCTGGCGGCCTCAACCGACTCGTCACCAGCCGCCGTCGCGACCGTGGACTGCTCGTCCACCGGTCCGGCGGTCTCGTCGTACTCAGGCACGCTCGCTCACTTCCGTCACTATCGGCTCTGGAGGCAGCCGGTCAGCTCGAGTTGCCGAAGACAAACAGCACGACCTTGGCGAAGCCGAAGTCCAGCACTCCCACGATCGTCAGCATCACCGCGACGAACGCCACCACCACGGCGGTGTATGTCAGCAACTCCTTGCGCGTCGGCCAGATGACCTTACGCAGCTCGGCCACTACCTCGCGGAAAAACCGGGCGATGCGGCCGAACACGCCCACCCGACCGGTCTCCGACCGGGTGGTCGGCCGGCTGTCCGCCGACTCCGCCCGGGCGCGGGACCGCGTCGCGGTGCCTCCCCGGGAGACCGGCTCGTCCGCGCTGGTGGCGTCGTCGTCGGCTACGTCGTCGACGAGCTCGTCGTCCAGACGATCGTCGCCGGCGTCCTCGCCGTGCCGCTTGTTGTCGGCCACTTCGCCCTCCGTCGCGGAATCTCGGGTCGCACGCCGGGAGGCGTGCGCGGCGCTGGTCACGCCGGCCGGACCAACCGTCCCGCGACGGGCCGCGGCCGGTGGATCAACCGGGGGGCCCGATGCCTCGGAGCCACCCCGCCAATGCCACCACCACGGGCCGGACGCCGCCATGTCGGCGACGCGACCCACGGGAACGGTCAGGCCTGAGGCGCAGGGGTGACAGGACTTGAACCTGCAGCCTGCGGTTTTGGAGACCGCTGCTCTGCCAATTGAGCTACACCCCTGTGCGGCAACTCTCGCCCCACGCGGCCACAGACGACCGAGCAGGGGTCACTTGCCCCACGGCGGACCAGTGTACGGGTAGCCGCCCGACTTTCCCAACCGGTCTCCCCGCCACGCGTGGCGGGGAGATTCAGCGCGCCGTCCGGATGGTCGCCCGGGCCTGCGAGAGCACCTTCTCTCCCAGGCAGGTGGCGGTCACGTCGAGCCGGGTCAGGCCATCCTCGGTCACCTCGCGGACCACCGCGGTGACCTCGATCTCGGTCCCCTGGTCGTCGTCGGGGACCACGACCGGCCGGGTGAACCGGACGCCGTAGTCGACCACCGAGTCGGGCGCCCCGGCCCACTCGGTGATGGCCCGGCTGACCAGCGCCATGGTGAACATGCCGTGCGCGATCACCCCGGGCAGGCCGACCTTGGTGGCGAACCGGTCGCTCCAGTGGATCGGATTGAAGTCGCCCGAGGCGCCGGCGTAGCGGACCAGGTCCGCTCGGGTCACCTGGAACGTCTTGGCTGGCAGCTCCATCTCACGCCTCCCCGCGTACGACGATCTTGGACCAGACGGCGACCACCGGCTCGCCGGCGACGGTGCTCACGTCGGTGCGGGTGGTCAGGAAGCCGTGCCCACCCCGGGTGGTGACGTCCTCGATGGTGCTCGCGCAGATCAGCTCGTCGCCGGCGACCACCGGCCGGGTGTACGCGAACCGCTGGTCGCCGTGCACCACGCGGCTGTAGTCGACGCCCAGCGCCGGGTCCTCGACGATCTGGCGGCTCGCGGCCATCGTGACGACCACCGGGAAGGTCGGCGGGGCGACCACGTCCGGGTGGCCCAGCGCCCGGGCCGCCGCGGGGTCGTGGTGGGCCGGGTCGGTGGCGCCGATGGCGGTGGCGAACTCACGGATCTTTTCTCGGCCCACCTGGTAGGGGGCGGTCGGCGGATAGGTCCGGCCGACGAAGGAAGGGTCCAGAGACATGCCGCGAACCTACACGGAAAACACAATCGCCGATCTGCTCGGTCGGCGGCGGCGGAGCCGCGCCGGCCCGGTCAGATCGGCGATCGGGAAAGCGTCAACAATGGCCGGCGCAGGGCCGGCCGCAGGTCAGCGGGTCTCGCGGTGAACCGTGTGCCGACCGTCGCGCGGGCAGAACTTCTTCAGCTCGATGCGGTCGGGGTCGTTACGGCGGTTCTTGCGCGTGATGTAGTTGCGCTCCTTGCACTCCACACACGCCAAAGTGATCTTCGGCCGGACATCGGTAGCCTTCGCCACGGCGGAGTGCCTTCCTCGCTAACGGAAACAACTACGACGCGTCAGCCTAGTCGCTGACAGCGCGGACATGCAAAGTGGGCGCCAGTGGCGCCCATCCCCACGACCACCGGGACCTGGCCCGGAAGACGAGAGTAGCGGTGGCCGGACTTGAACCGGCGACACAGCGATTATGAGCCGCTTGCTCTGCCATCTGAGCTACACCGCCGCGGTGGGTCCAGCTGAACCCTCGAGCCCCCTTACGGAATCGAACCGTAGACCTTCTCCTTACCATGGAGACGCTCTGCCGACTGAGCTAAGGGGGCCTGCGCGATCTCCCCTGGAGGCGCGCAGAAGTAAGAGTACACGGCCCGGCTCGACAGGTGAAATCGGATCCCCGGTGATCGTCCGCGCCCAGCTCAGGGCACGACACGAAGGCGCGGGAGCTCTCCGCTGGAGATCGTTTCCGGGTCGACCTGGGCACCGAACCAGGCGGCCAACCGCTCGTACGGCAGCGGCCGGCTGAACAGGAAGCCCTGACCGATCTCGCACCCGATGTCCTGGAGCAGCTCCAGGGTCAGCTCGCTCTCCACGCCCTCGGCGACCACGGTCAGACCGAACTGCTGGGACAGGGTCACCACCGCGTTGACGATCGCCAGGTCACCCGGATCGGTCGCCATGCCCTGCACGAAGGAGCGGTCGACCTTCACCTCGTGCACCGGCAGCCGGCGGAGGTGGGCCAGGGACGAGTCGCCGGTCCCGAAGTCGTCCACCGACAGGCGGACGCCGAGGTCGCGCAGCCGGCGCAGGGTCGGGATGGGCCGGTCCGTGCCGTCCAGCACCCCCGCCTCGGTGATCTCCAGCGTGAGGCGCTGCGCCGGCACCCCGTACTCGGTCAGCAGCTCGTGCACCCGGTCCGGGAAATGCTGGTCGTTGAGCGTACGGGCGGCGAGGTTGACCGCGATGGAGAGCGGCTGGTCGGCCTGGGCCCAGTCGCGGCTGCGCCGCAGCCCCTCGCGGAGCACCACCTCGGTGAGCCGGCTCAACTGACCGGTGTGCTCGGCTACCGCGACGAAATCCTCCGGGGCGACGGTGCCGTGCGTCGGGTCCTCCCACCGGGCCAGGCACTCGACACCGACCAGGCGGCGGTCCCGCAATGTCACCTTCGGCTGGAAGTAGACCTCGATCTCGTCCTGGTCCAGCGCCCGGCGCAGGTCGCCGGCGAGGCCCAGCCGGCGCAGCGACCGGGACTCCAGGGCCGGGTTGAACAGCTGCACGCTGCCCGGCACCGACTTGGCGGCGGTGGCGGCGAGGTCGACCCGGAGCAGCAGGGTCGCCGCGTCGCTGCCGTGATCCGGATGTACGGCCACCCCGACGGCCGTGTCCACGTCGAGGGTGAGCGCGTCGAAGACCATCTCGTCACGGATCTGGTCGCGCAACTGGCCGGCCAGCTCCAGTGCCGCGTCGGCGCTCTCCAACCGCAGCGTCACCAGGAACTCGTCCCCACCGGCCCGGCCGACCAGGGCCGACGACGGCGCGCTGGCCCGCAACCGGTTGGCGACCTCGGCGAGGACCTTGTCCCCGGCCGCGTGGCCGAGGGACTCGTTGACCTGGCGCAGCCCGTCGACGTCGAAGAGCAGCAGCGCCACCACTTCGCCGGGCGCGCGGATCTTGACCGACTCCTCCAGCGCTCCGGTGATCCGCCGCCGGTTGGGCAGCCGGGTCAGCGCGTCGTGGTACGCGTCGTGCCGCAACCGGTCCACCAGTCGCGAGTTCTCCAACGCCACCGCCGCGTGCGCGGCCACCGTCTCGAAGACGGAGATGTCGCGCTGGGTGAAGTAGAGCGTGTCGGCGAGCCGGTTGGTGACCTCAAGGGTCCCGATCACCACACCACCGGACCGCAGGGGAACAACGACGGTGTCCTTGACCCCCCGCTCGGCGAGGCTGGCCCGGAACTCGGGATCAGTGGTCACTCCACGGCCGACCGTGACGGGGCGAGCGGTCTCCAGCACCTTCTCCCGCAGCGCCGACGGGGTCAGGGACAGATCCAGCAGGCCGGAATCCTCGACCCGCGCGGTGAGCAGGATCTCGGGGTGTCGTCCCTGCGCCGGCAGCCAGAGGGTGGCGTACTCGGCCTGCATGAGCGCGCGCACCCGCCCGAGCAGGGCGTCGACGAGGGTCCCGTCCTGACCGCTGGCCGCCACCGCCCGACTCAGCTCGTACATGTCGGTGAGCGTGCGGTGCTGGCGGAAGAACTGGGTGTACGAGCGGTAGACCAGCGCCAACCCGGCCGCCAACGCGCCCAGGGGCACCAGCGACCACCAGGACTCCCGGATCAAGATCAGGACGATCAGACCCGCTGCCACGTTGATGCCCGCGGTCAGGAACAGGGACGGCACCGCACGGAGCGTCTCCCGGCCGGCCTGCCATCCCTGTAGGAGGGTGTGCACCGACGCGACGGCGGTGAGGCTGACCAGGATCACCACGCCGATCGCGCAGCAGAGACTCACCCAGGTCGCCGGGCCGACACCCGACCTCGGTGGCAACGCCTGAAGAACCAGGGTGGCGAGCGACGTTCCGGCGGCAGCCCGCGCGACGTTGAACCAGACCTTGGGCGCCGTGATCCGGTGCCGTAGCTGCGTGACCAGGGACGCGAGCGTGTAGATGACCACGACCGTCAACGGCGGCAGAAAGTAGAGCGCGAGCACGAGCGGCAGCTCGGTGAGCGTCATGGCCACCGACTGTCGACGGACGACCAGCACCAGCAGCGGAAGCCCCGCGGCGATCATCGCCGCGAGAAGAAGCGCTGCCCAGTGCCAGTCGCCGAACGGCCGGTCGGCGACCAGACCCGTGAGAGTCGCGCAGACGACCGCGAGGAGTATCAGCGGCGCCGTGATGATCCAGGCGTCCTCCGACGACCTACGCCTCAACTGGTCGCGCGCGATCATCCCGCTCCCTGTCGGTCTGACGTATGTCCGAAGTGGATCGACAGCCCGTCAGGCGGAGTTGTCAGACCCAGATGATGTCCGCCATGTGCAGTTCCGCCGGGACGCCACCGTGGTTGGCAACGACGACGCTGGCGACGGCAGCGAGGATGAAGAGTGAGCCAAACAGCCGGCCCAACCTACGACCAGACATGATTGCTCCTGTCGGAAAGTGTCGTGGGGATGGTGAAGATTCCACGATCGTGCCACAGTGCGGGCAGCGAGAGAAGTGGCGGAGGCCCCGACTGGCCCCACCGTCCGTGACTTCCCGCCGTTCGGCCCACCCCGTCATCACACTGGGCCAGATGACGAGCTTGCGGGCCCCGCACCGCTTCGTACAGCGTTGATTACGACCTTCAAGGCAATTCGGTCCAGCCGTGAGGCAGTCACCTAATTGGTGCGACGGCCACTGTGCGTAACGTTTCGAGCTGGCGCCAACGCCTCCACTCCCCGCCCGGCCATCGACCACCATACCGGTTCGTCGCAATCGCGCCAGCCCCTCGGCGGGCACCGTTCCGGGTACGAGCGTCGACGCGGCAGCCGCACCCGGAGAGACCTCGGCACAGCTCAACAGAGTCGACGCATCGATGGCGGCGGCTGGATGACTTCAACCCGTACAGCTTCCGGGACGGCCGTCCACAGTCGCGGCCTTCCCACGCGCAGAGCCGATCCCGGGCCGGCCGGTCCGTGCCACCATCCGCCCGACGCCGCCGTGCGGAAGCGGCGGAGCCGGCCGGATCAACCTTGTCCGCGGAAGACGTGCCGCCGCCGAGTCCGACCCCCGAACTGCTCCCCTACGCGTACGGCGGCAGTGACCAGGATCACCCGAGGTCGGGACGACTCGCGATCATCGGAGCGGCCGGAACACCGCCCGCACCTCGGTGGCGAAGAGCTCCGGTTCCTCCCAGGCGGCGAAGTGGCCGCCGCGGTCGACCTCGTTGAAGTACGCGAGGCCGGGGTAGACCGTCTCGGCCCAGCTGCGCGGGGCGGCCCAGATCTCGTCGGGGAACGTCGTGAAGCCGACCGGAACCGTAACCGGTGGAGGCGCCTGGCCGGCAGCGGTGGCCGCGGCGACGAACCGCCCGAACTCCCAGTACCACCGGGCGGACGAGGCTCCGGTGCCCGTCAACCAGTACAGCGTGATGTTGTCGACGATGCTCTCCCGGGTGAGGTTGCCGACCGGCTTGCCGTCGACGAACGCGCGGGAGATCTTGTAGTAGCTGTCCGTGTCGTGGTCGAGCATCCAGGCCGCCAGCCCGACAGGTGAATCCAGCAGGGAGTAGCCGATCGTCTGCGGCCGGGTCGTCTGCTCCAGGAAGTAGCCGAAGCCGTCCATCGTGAACGTGTTGAGCGCGTCGAGCGCCGCGCGTTCCTGCTCGGACTTCGCCGGCAGCTTGTCCTTGATACCGATCGCCCCGGCGAGCAGGTTGACGTGGATGCCGAGCAGTCCTCCGGGTCCCTGGCGCCCCATCGCGTCCGTGACGCTGGCGCCCACGTCACCCCCCTGCGCGACGTAGCGCGTGTAGCCGAGACGGCTCATCAGCTGCGCCCACGCGCCGGCCATACGGTTGGAGTCCCAGCCGAGCTCGACCGGCTCGCCCGAGAATCCGTAGCCGGGCAGGGACGGCAGCACCAGGTGGAACGCGTCCTCGGCGGTGCCGCCGTGCGCGGTCGGGTCGGTGAGCGGGCCGACGACCCCGAGCAGCTCGACGACCGAGCCTGGCCAGCCGTGCGTCATGATCAACGGCAGGGCGTTCTCGTGCTGCGACCGTACGTGAATGAAGTGGATCTCGACGCCGTCGATGACGGTCGTGTACTGCGGCAGGGCGTTCAGCTTCGCCTCGCACGCGCGCCAGTCGTAGTCGTTCGTCCAGTAGCGGGCCAGCTCCTGGATCGTCGCCAGCTGCACGCCCTGGGAGCGGTCCTTGACCAACTCCCGGTTGGGCCAACGCGTGGCCGCGATCCGGCGACGCATGTCGTCGATCACTTCTTCCGGCGTGTCGAGCCGGAAGGGACGGATTTCGCTGTCGTCAGACATGTTCTCCACCTACCGGGTCGGGACGACCGGCGCCGGAACGCCGGCGGAGCTGGCACGGGCCCAGTCTCCCAGCGGCCCCGGGGCCGGCGGATCGAAATGCGAATACACACTCGGACCGGCCCGGGGAGAGTTCGCTGGCCACGGAGCCGACGCAGGCTGCCGTGCGATCTGTGCTGCGACGGCGACCTTGACGCGCCGCCGATGCTGGGCGCATGAGCATGGACGACCCGGTCACGATCGCTCTGCGCGTGGTGGCCGTGGTCCTCGGGCTGGGCTCGGTCGTACTCGGGGTTCGTGTGGCCGTGTCACGACGGTTTCCCGCAGCCTGGGTTCGGCTCGCACGCCTGGGACCGCGAGAGCGGTCCCAGCCCGTGCGGACGGGCAGCGCTCAGGCCATGATCGGCGCGGGCCTGCTGATCCAACAGGCGCCGTTCCTCATCCCCATGCCCTATTCGGCGGGAGTCGCCCTGCTCGCGGTGTCACTGCTGTTACTGGTGACGGCGGCGGGATCGTTCGCGCTGATCCGTCGCTAGCTGAGCATGGTGAGGTGCCGGTGCGCGGTACCCGCAACCGCCGTGCGGCACGATTACTCATGCAGCACGCTCGTCGGCTGGAGGGTCGACATCACCAACCGCCGCCGCCGTAACTGGTGATCAGCCGGCGCGGTTGTTCAAGCATCAGCGGGAGCGATCGCGGGGACTTCAGGAGCGGGACAGTGGGCAGCGGCGAAGCCGGCTGGCGCCCGTACCCGGGCGCCTATCGCGCTCCCCACGATCTCCCCCCGGTCAAGCCCGGCCGTGTTGTCGGCCTGGGTGCCGTCTGCGATCTCGCAGGGGCGTATCCCGAGGATGCGAGCACGCGGAGCTTCATTGTCAGTGAGTTCGCGATGCTGCACGACGGCCGGCGCGTGCTTCTCCACGCCGAACGTGGGTTCACTGTCACTGCCAGATCAACCGGCGCCGCGGGCAATGGCGCTGTTCCGCTCCGCGAGACTCGGGACAGCATTACCCAGCACGTTCTGAATGCCGTGCTTCCCGACGACGAGGAGTGCGCAGAGGAACATCTTTGGTCATGGCTGGCCGAGCTGGCTCAGGCTCGCGGCCTGGCGGTGACCGCGGAAGACCTCCGAGCGCTTCCGTACAGGGTGGTGCTGACCGACGCGGTCTCCCGCTGGCTCGCGCCTGCCTGAGCCGCTCCGGCCGCACGACGAGTTTTCGCCAGCAAGATCGACCTGCCCACAACCAGTCGCCATCGGCTGGACTCAGCCGGACTTGGCCAGACAAACGACAACGGCCCCTGATCAGCATCTCTGCTGGTCAGGGACCGCTGTTGCACCTGGTGGCGGGTAGAGGATTCGAACCTCTGTAGCTTTCGCGACGGATTTACAGGGCATCAGCGTTGCAAGCCGGGTGCCGCGGCTGACCTGCAGCTTCTCCCCTGCGTGCTCGGATCAGCCACTAGGTCGCCCACCATGTGCCCACGCCCACGGCGAACCCCACCACCGGCTCCCGACCCGGCCGATGGCCGGGTGCAGGCACCGCACCCGGCCATCAACGTTCAGATCTTCGGAATGCCCAGGCTCGCGAGCTTGGCTCTGGTCTCGGGGTCGACCGAGTAAAGCACTGCTCCGCGCATGCCACGCGTGGCGAGCACCCTGTAGGTGTTGCGGACAAGCTCGCCGATGTTCAATGCACCCTTGACCTTTGCGTCATGACTCGCCCTCGGGTTGACAACCCATGCTTCCCCACGCCAGACGAGGTCGGGACCGAGGATGACGCCGGCATAGTCATACTCCAGCCCTTGGGCGGTGTATACACAGCCGATCTGACCGAAGCCGCCGTCGTCAGTAGCCCACAGGTCGGAAGGCGGGATCCCGTTGAGCATGCGAGTAGCCCGCGAGTTCCATGGACGTTTCCACCCGTCGATCACGACGTCATCGACGAGGCTGCCGTCCGCAGCAGCATCGCTCCAGGGCCAGCAATAGCCAGCGGCGATCCTCGCCTTGAGCCCCTGCTCCTGCTTCTCCTCGAGGTACCGCTCCATCGTCTCTGGCGAGTCCGCGAGGCAAAGATCGAAGCTCTCCAGCGGTTCCCATTGCCGTGGACCGTCGCCAGCCAGGCCTAGTAGCTCCTCAACCCAGTCGACGTACTCCTGACAGCTGCCGCAGCGGAACTGGTCATGCAGGTGGACCGGCGTCACCTGGATGCCGAGATTGAGCGCCGCTTGCTCAATCAGCTCGATCGAGCCCACTTCACCACGTCGCACGATCTGGTTCTCATCGAGGAGGAATACCGGAACGTTGGCGGCCCGGATAAGCTCCTCAACTTGACTAATCGTGGACTTGCGGTCGCGGGGTGTAAAGCGATGGTTGGAGGTCTGGCGAATCCGGTGCGCCTCGTCCGCGATGAGGACGTCGATGTCATTTGGCGTCAGGTGCCCGTAGTTGTTGAAGTAGGTGAAGACCTGCTTCGCCCGCCGATTTGTCACTCCCAGTTGCTCACGCAAGGTGGTGGTGAAGGACTTACTCCCGGTCGCGTGAACGGTCCTCGTCCCCATGCGGCTGAGCGCGCCGAGCAACTCGATGGCAATCACACTTTTGCCCGTGCCGGGGCCACCGACCACCAGGATGATCTCCTTGTGATTGCCAGCGTGACTCTCCTGCACGGCGCGCAGCACGTGGTCGTAGGCCAGGCGCTGATCATCGAGCAGGGTGAAGACGCTGCGACGCAGGACGCTGTCGCTGACTGCCGACATGAGTGCCTGCGTAGGCCGAACCGGCGACTTCAGGAGGTAGTCGGCGTTTTCAGCGGCACCCGTCCCGGCGAGGACTGTACGTAGAAAGGTTTGCAGCTCCGCCCGCTGGTCCTCGCCGTAGATCCGCACATGCCTTCGCACCTCCTCGTCGAGCCGCTGCACCCCAGGCTGGATCGTCGTGAGGTCACGGCTAGAGGCATTGTGCATATTGACCACGCCGTAGACGTGGGCACACTCCAGCGCCGACAGGTAGTTGGTGAGGGTTGTGCAGTACGCCCACACCTGGTTGGCCGGGTGCACGTGCACCCCAAAGCCAGGCACATCAACCAGCTCGGAGTGCGGTACCGCCTGAACCTTGGACCACTGCTTGTTCTCGATCACGACGACGCTCGGCCGGCCATCGCGTGGATGAGAGCCAACCAAGACCATGTCTATCCGGGTGTTGTTCAGCGGGCTGCGCAGCTCGACGAGAACCTCGACCTGGTCAAGTCCCACGGCTGCCAGCGCGCTGGTGATGGTGGGGATGCTCCTCACCCAGGAATCGACCTCACTGGCACTCGGGTGGGAGCCGATCTGTGTAAGGAACGCCTTCCTCAACTCCGGCTGGAACGTGCCATTGGCGTCAGCCTGGCGGATCTCAGCGACGGTACGGCGCAGCAAACTTCGGGAGCCCAAAATGCTCCCCTCCTCTTCGGTGGGCGGCGCAAGGCCGGACGGTTACCAAAGGCGGTACAGAGTGGACTGTAGGCCAGGCTCCTGACATGTTCGGCTGGATCGCTAACAGACTCGCCGGGATCAAGAGCCAGAGACAGTGCCGTTACGGAGAGTATTGATGGTATCCAAGGCCCATGAACCTGCAGGAGCTGCAAGAACAGGTGCGCCTCTTCGCCCAAGAGCGTGACTGGGAGAAGTTCCATGACCCGAAGAACCTCGCGATGGCGCTGGCCGGCGAGGCCGGGGAACTGCTTGAGATTTTTCAGTGGCTCACCCCGGAGCAGTCTTCTTCGGTCATGGACGATCCTGGACACGCCGAGGCGGTACGTCACGAGCTGGCGGACGTGCTTGCCTACCTGCTTCGACTTGCGGATGTCCTTCAGGTCGACCTCTCGACAGCGCTGCTCGCCAAGATGCAGCTCAATGCCCTGCGCTACCCCGTCGACCGGGTACGTGGGCGGAGCGACAAGTACAGCGCGTACGACGACCAACGCTGACGCTCTGGCTTCCACCCTCACCTCAGCGCGTCTGCGATCTTGTCGTTCATGGTGTCGTCTCCTCCGTCGATGCAATTGGCGTAGACCCGGAGCAGAACGGCGACGCCATGGCCCAGGCGCCGGGCGACCTCGGTCGGCGGGACGCCGGCATTCAGCCAGAGCGAGGCCGCCGCATGCCGCAGGTCGTAGGGCCGGCGGACGAGCGGCGAGGCGACCTGCGACTCGGTCAGCGCCTTCTCGCGGGCGAGCTTCCACCACCGGTCGTAGACCGATTCGGAGAGCGGCCCACCATGCAGGCCCCGGAAGAACCGGCCGTCCGGGCCGACCCCGTGATTCTCGACGTGCGCGCACAGCAGCTCGACGAGCCGGGGCGGGATGGGAATTGTCCGAGTCTCAGCCCTCCCCCGGTGCTTGAGGCCGCGCCGCTCGTGGGAGCCGCCGTCATCGGTCCAGTGCGACCCGGCGCGCGGCGAGGTGCCGGCGAGCACCAAGCGGCCCCAGCGATATTCGATCTTCTCGTGGTCGCAGAACCGGGAAGGCTTGACCACTGCCAGGTCGTCGAAGTCGGCCCCGCAGTCGGCGCACCGGCCGGCAAGGTCGCAGTCCTCCCGCCGTAGATCCGCCGCTTCCGAGGGCCGCATGCCCGCGTAGTAGAGGCAGCCGAAGAACGCGGTGACCTTGTCGGCACGTCTGCCGAGAGATTTCACCGCCTCCAGCAGCGTGGCGACCTGGGCTGGGTTCGCCACCACCCGCCGGTCGATGGACTGTGCGACCTCTGGGGCGGTCCACTGGACCCGGTCGACCGGGTTGGAGGCGATCAGCTCCAGCTCGACGGCGTACCCGAGCACGTTGTAGAACGTGGCCCGCTTCCGCTGAACGGTGGAGGCCGCCGCGGGCTTGCCGTCGAGACGTACACACAGGCTGTCGAGGACGCGGCGGACCATCGCGGGTGAGTCGAGTTCGACTACCGGGAGGGACGCCGTCTCCAGCCAGGCCAGCGCCGCCGCGTGCTCGGGCGGGATCTCGTTGGACCAGCGACGCGGGTTAAGGCCGTAGAGGTACAGCGCCTCACGGAGCAGGGCGTCCTCCGGTCGGCCCCTCTTCGCCGAGCGGGTCAGGGTCACCGTGACGGGGGTCAGTGCCTCGACGATCGAGCGCCGGGTCTTGGCTGCCGCCCGCGGCCACTTCATCTCGACGTACGCGCGGCTGTGTGCGTACCAGGTGGTGGGGTTCTTGGTTCTGGCCTCGGAGACCGGGCGGCCGGTGGACGGGTCGAAGGGCTCCCCCGCGTTGGCCGCCTGGACCAGCTCGGCGCGGAACGAGTGCGCCAACGCCTTGGTACGGAACATGTCCTCGAAGCGTTGCCCGCTCACCGCCCAGCGGACCCGCCACGGTCGACCTTTCCGGTCGGCGCGCTTACCGATCTCCCAGATCTGGACCTCGTAGCTCTTCACGCGGCGTCCTGCTCAAGGTCGCCGAGCCAGCGACCGAGCGCCGACCGACGGACCCGCAGCTGCCCGTTCGGGAGCTTGATCACCCGTGGTCCCTTGCCGGTCTGCCGCCAGTAGAACCAGGTCGAGCGCGGTACGCGCAGCTCGGCGAGCACTTCCGGCACGGTCAACAACTCCTCGTTCACTGCGTCTCCTCCCCGTTGTGCTGTGCGCTGTGCTGAGTTGCCGAGAGATCTGTGAACCTCTGCGCGGCCCGGTCTTTGGCGGCGAGCAGTTCGGAGCGCCAGCGGGCGCGTTCGCTGATCGACCGCATGAGCCGGTGGGTCATCGGGCCGACGTCGGGATCGTCGGGTCGGGCAAGCTCCCAGGCGTGCCGGACCCGTTCGGTGGTGTCGCCCCGGTCGTCGATGAGCTGCGTGCCGTCGGTGGTGACGCCGAGCAGTGCCCGGACCCAGGCCCGCGCGTCGTGCTTGTGGTCGGCGAGGGTCTTGCCGGACCAGTCGCGGGAGATGAGGATGCGCCGGCCGCCGATGCCGAGGGTGTCGCGCTGGTGGACCTTGCCCTTGCAGCGGCCGGGCTTGAGCTTGGCATGTGCCTTCTTGGGCTGGACGCCGTAGAGCAGCCAGTTGGCGCACCGGTCGGTGCACGGGGTGACCTGGAGTTGCTGCCAGAGCCGGTCGAGGTGCTTGCGTTGCCGGTCGGTGGTTGCCTTGTGGCAGTCGCCGGTGTGCTTGGTGATGTATTTCGTGACGTACCGGATGGTCCGTTCGGCGTCCTCGGTGCCGGGCATGACGCCGCAGGCGTCGACCTGGGCGCCGAAGCGGGCGACGTGCACCGGTTCCGCGTCCGGGTCTTCGTCGATGGTGTCGAGGGCTTCCGTCCAGGTGGTCAGCGGCTCGCGGGTGTCCGGGTCTGCCCAAGCCGTCGCCTGCTCGTCCCATATCGGGAGCCGGTCGAGCGTGTAGCGCTGGACGTCGACCGAGGGCCACCACACCTGGTGGTAGGTGGCCGCCGCCACGGTGCGGAGCACTTCCCGAGGGATGGTGCCCCGGATGGCGAAGTGGGCGTGCGGAGCGAGACGGCGTTGCGGCTCGACGCAGCCGGCGTACTGGACGTTCCAGCCCTCGCAACGGCGGAGGTTCTGCCAGAACCGGTCCAGCAGTCGAGGGAAGTGGACCGCGTCCCAGGCGGCGCGGCGGTAGTCGTACCGAGCGGGGTTGACCGGGGTGCCATCGGGGCGGACCGGGCCGTAGGAGTCGAGGGTGAGGGTGAGCCACATCGACGGTTGGTAGGTGGAGCCGTCCGGGGCTGTGTAGGTCTTGCCGACCGTGCGTCGCTCGACCTTGCGCCGAGGCAGCTCGGGAGCGTCCTGGCGCCGCTTGGTGGAACGCTTTCGCCGTGGGCCGGGCTCGTCGTCCTGGTCCTCGTCGTCGGTGGCGTGGGCTGGTCCGACGCGCCCGCGCAGGCCCTCAGCGCCGATGGCTTCCTCTACCTCGCGGATTGCCGCGTCGAGGTCGGTCACCTGGTCCCACTGGGCTGCGCGTACGGCCTCGTCGCGGGAGAACTCCAGGTGTGCGCGGAACAGGATCAGGGACTTCTGTGCTTCGGTGGCGGGTTCCGGGCCCGGTAGCGGTTCGTCGTCGCGGTGCCAGCCCTCGCGGATCTGGGCTTGCCGTAGCCGGCGGTTCTTCTTGGCGCACGGCGCGCACTTGTCCTCACGGGTCGCGCCGCAGGGCAGGTCGATGACTTCGGTCAGGCCGGTGTCGAGGTCGGTGCGACGCATGGCGAGCGGACGCACGCAGACGCCGTACTCGATGGCGATGTCCTTGAGGACGTCGATCGAGCGGGGCAGCGCCATGCGCGCCGCCCGCGACCCCGGCCGAGGAGCAACCGAGGTCGGGGCGGGTTCGAGACCGGGCAGGGTCGGAGCCGTCATCGGATGATCCCGACGACCTGGGGCCGGTTGGACTGGACGACCCCGACCGAAGGCAGTACCGCGACTGATGCCGGCGGCATCACCGGAGCCGGCGGCGCGGGTTCGACGGGCTGCGGCTCGTCGTACCAATCGCCTTGCGGCTGGTCGGGCTCCGGTGCCGGCGCGGTGGTGGGTGCGCTGGACAGGACGACCTTCACCAGGGCGAGGAAGGCCAGCGACGGCACCGCCGCGACGATCCAGCCCCAGACGGACGGTTCGGCTTCGGCGACCTGGGCGGCGAGGGAGAGCAGCGCGAACGCGACCAGGAGGACGCCGACCAGGCCGACGGATCGACCATCGCGGCGGCGGGCGCGGATCTCCAGGCCGAGGTAGATGGCCATCAGCTCGACGGCTACGGCGTTGGCCCAGCCGATCCAGTCGGGTTGGCCGTGGGCGACGGTCAGGTCGTGTACGTGGGTGAAGGCGGCGGCGCCGGCCATGGTGCCGATGGCGAGCAGGATCAGCACCCGAACGCCGGACTCGGCGCGTTCGCGGATCATCGGCCGCTGCCGTTGTTGCGGACGGTCAGGGTGATGCAGATCTGTTGGCCGTTGAGGTCGCGGCGGCGGTTGACCATGTGCGCGAGGCCGTGCAGGGCACCGGCGAGCCGGTCCGGGGAGCCGTTGAGTTCGATGTGCAGCGGCTTGAGGCGGTGGGTGCCGAGGAAGAAGCTCTTGAGGGACATCGGTTACCTCCGGGCCGGGGCGACGCGGGTACGGATGTGGTCGGGCGGCTCGCCGAGGGAGGCCACCGCTTCGGAGAGGCAGCGCCACAGCGCCCACGCCTCGTCGGGGGTCAGGTACATGCGGCGCCGACCGCCGCCGACGGCGAGATAGACCGGGTACGGATCGGGCCGGGCGGGTTCGACGCGGACGGACACCGCTGTGCTGGTGGCGCCGTCGGTGCCGGGGGCGCGGAGCCGGTAGAAGGTTCGGCCGTCGGTCGGGGCGGTCACCGCGGCTCACCCCCGTCGGTGTCCCGGTCGAGGATGTTCAGCAGCGAGTCGGGCAGCAGTGGTCCGCGACGCTGCCGGGGCAGTGGCGGGCGGGCCGGTTCGGTGGCGGTTTCCCGACCGACCTGGGCGAGGATGTCCGCCGCGTCGGCCGGCGCCGGGTACTCGGCGGCCAGCTCCCGGATGTGGTCGTCGGAGATGTAGGAGAAGCGGACCCGAGCCGGCTCGGGGGTGCCGTCGAGGATCACGTAGCCGACGCCCTTGGCCCAGCGGGGCATCTGGTCGGCGAGGGCACCCCGGTTGCGGGCACCGTCGCCCAACACGAGGTCGACCTGAGCGGCCTCGGTCAGGCCGAGCGCGATCCGGGTCGGGAACAGGTCCCGGAACGGCAGTACCTCCTTGCGGGGGTCCTGCAACGCGGCCACCACCAGGACACCGACGCCGGCACCCTGCGACAGCAGCAACCCGAGCGAGCCGGCGATGCGCTTGCGCAGGTCGACGTCCTGGAGGTACGCGGTCAGTGCGGCCATCTCGTCGATGACCACCACGACCAGGGGGTCAGCCTCGGTCGGGGTGTGCACCCGCACCGCACCAGCAAGCCGAGCCTGCCGCTCCCGCATCACCGCCACGGCCTCGTCGAGTAGGTCGGCCATGGCCTCGAACGACTTGCAGGCGAACCGGGCGAACAGCGGCCGGCCCATCGCGAACTCCATGCCGCCCTTCGGGTCGATCACCCACAGCCGAACCAGCCCGGAGGAGACCCCGCCAGCGAGAACGCGGACCAGGGACCACAGCACGGAGCCCTTCCCGGAACGGGTGGCGCCGCCGATGAGTACGTGTGTGGCGAGCAGGTGCAGGCACCAGTGCCGCAGGTCTTCCCGTCGGGCCAGCGGGAGTGCGGTGAAGTCGGGCACCGAGGGGACGTCGAACGGGTCAACCAGGGTGCGCAGCGCGTCCGTGCGGACCACCACCAGGTAGACCACTGACGGCCGGTCCCGGAACCGCAGCCGATCCACCGCGCCCAGGACCAGCGCCCAGTAGCCGGACCGGATCGGCGGGTCATCGGGGCGTTCGGAGTAGACCCGGGCGTGCCGCCGGCCGAAGGCGTACGCCAGGTTCGCCGTTGCCTTCTGGAACTCCTCCGGTGTCTGGCCGCGGACCATGCAGATGGTCAGCACGTCGAGCGCCTGGTCCGAGCGGACCCGCAGCAGCTCCGGCAGGACCGTGCGGTGGTCGTACACCTTGGTCAGGCCACAGAGGGTCATTGCCTCACGCCAGGCCCGCCGGTAGACGAACAGCTGACGGAATCGGCCGAGGATCGGGCCGGCGCACCAGGTCCACCAGGACGACTCGTGCCGCCACCGCCACACCGCCGACACAGCGGCGGCCAGGACCACGGGCACGATCACGCCGGTCCGGCCGAACTCGCGGTAGAGGATCACCCCGGCCACGACCAGGCCGACGGCGACCGGATGGCGAAGACACCACCACAGTCCCCGCCACAGCCACCGCAGCACCAGGCCGACGGCGATGAGCCAGACGGGCAGTTCCAGGCGACGCGGCCGGATCACCATCAGGTCCCCGGCAGTGGTCATCACGACCTCGCCACGCGGCCGGCGCATCATCGGACACCCGCCACTGTGGGCCGCCGCAGGACGGCGGGCATACGCTTGGACATGTCACTACCTCTCTCGACAGAGCAGGGGAAAGAGACAGAGGGCGGGGCTGCCGTCCGCCAAGACCTGACAGCCCCGCCCCCACCAGATGCGGCTACTGCGCCGCCTTCGTGGCCACGCCCGCCGGGGCACGCATCCCGGTCGCCCGCAGCGAATACGCCATCCGACCGTTGTTGCCCACGTACGGCGTGACGGTCATGCCGTCGAACTCCACCGCCTCGAACAGGCCACCCGTCGGCGGCACCGGCTGGTAGTCCGCCGAGATCTTCACCGTCGTCTCCCGCGACCGCTTGCCCAACTCCGGGTCGAGGTCCATCACCCGGACCTGCCACACCCGCTGGCCGGTCAACTTGTCCTTCGCCGGGCTTCGCCGACCGGTCTTCTCGTCGTAGTCCTCCACCTCGCCCAGGGACTCGGGCACCAACGCGCATCCCGCCGGGAACACGTCCTCACACCGCACCGCGAACCTCGTGCCGCCTCGCAGAGCCATCGCTCAACCTCCAACTTGTTAACTTGTCTGCCAAGTTGCGTCCAAGGTAGACGGCACTTGGCAGACAAGTCAACAAGCTTCTGAGGGCATCTGAACGCAAGGGAACGCCGGAATGGAGGGACAGCGGTAGCGGGGCGAGCACGTTAGGTTGTAATGACCAGCGACAACCTGATCGATGGGGAGCGATTCATGGGAGATCCGCTGGACGACATCGCGGAACTCGAAGAGCTCCGCCACCAGGCGCAGGATCTAGCGCGGCGCTTCGCGGCTGGCGAGCGGGAAGCAGCCGAGGTTTCCGCCCGGGATTCACACGAGGTCGTGCGCGTTGTGTTGGCCGCGGACGGCCGAATCAGTGAGGCCACCGTCTTCTTCCACTGGCACCGAAGGATCAGCAGTGACCAGTTGGGCGCAGCGATCGTGGAGGCCGCCGATGAGGCAGCCCGTCTGCGAATTGAGGCGTGGTCGCACGGCATCAGCCAAGCGACGGGAAACGAACCGGATGCACCTGGGCCGGCTACGTCCCCGTCAGGGAGTGGCCTGACTGAGCCAGGAGACGAGTCGGCAGTCAACTTCGCGCGCGGACTGTTCCACGTGCTGACCGACTCGTTCGCCCGTCTCGACGACCTCGCTGCGGAAGCGGAGCGGGCAGCACTCACCACCTCGACCAGCGCCGACCCAGAGGACCGCGCACGAGTGACGCTCAGCGGTGAACGGCTGTCGGCTGTAGTCATCGACGAGGCGTGGTTGCGATCCGCACACGCCGATCAGGTGGGAGCTGCGGTCACCCAAGCTCTACAGCAGGCATACGCGGACCGCAAGCAAGCCAGCCCGCTGCGGAACTCTTGGCCGTACGACGAGCTGGAGCGGATGACCGGCGATCCGGCTCAGCTCCTCGCCAACCTCGGTTTGGCGCCGCGACAAGCGCGAAGGAGTGACTGAGCATGCCACCTCCCGGTCCAGAGAAGCTGAAGGTGTCGATCGAGATGCTGCGAAAGGACGCGGCTGTCTGGGACGACTCCGGCGACATCCTGAGGGACGCAGCCCAGGTCGCCGCCCGTCTTGAGCTCGCTGCGCTGCACTTCTCCTACATTGGTGACCAGATCGGGCTGGTCGACGTATACCAGCAAATCCAGGACCGCATGATTCGGCTTCTCAACGAGGGCAGCAACACCTTCGAGACGATCGCGACATCGCTGCGTCATGTCGCCGACGGTTACGAGCGCGACGAGGCAGACGGCGTGCACCGGCTCAACAAGATCTACTGAGAGGCCGGCTGGTGACTTTCCCCTTTCCCCGCCCGCTGCCGTTATCCGAGGCTGAGTTCGATCAACTCATCAGCACTATCGAAGGCGCCATGCGCCACATCGAACGGCTCGTCAACCAGCTCATTGAGCGGGTGAACCGCGCACTTGCCTGGCTCGGGCCACTCGCTCAAGACGCGCTGGACCTGCTGTTGCGCTTCCGGGATCTTGTCATTCGCTTCTATTCCGAGGTGGGTAAGTTCTTTACCCGCTGGGGCGTGCCCTGGACGCTGTACTCACACGGGGAGACGTGGACTCGTCACGTCGGCGGGCCGGCGCACGAGCAGGCCGCTAGGGTCGACGCAGGGCAACTACAGGTCGATGAGTACTGGACCGGGGTTGCCGCCACCGCGTATACCGGGCTACTCCCGCTTCAAGGCAAGGCGCTCGCCAGCATTAAGGCTGCAACCGATGAACTCGATGACGCGCTCTGGAAGGTCGCTGCGGGAATCATCGCCTTCTGGCTCGGCATTGCTGCGGCGTTCGCGCCGTACATCCTGGAGTTGATCGCGGAGACGGCTACTGCCTCAACCGTTGTCGGAGCGCCCCCAGCCGCAGCCGCAGCGGGTGTTTCCACCGCCAAGGTCGTCGCTGTGACCGTCGCAGTCGTCACGGCAGCCATCACCTACCTGACGACCCTCTGGACGCAGATGCGGGACCTGGACCAGCGCCTACATAACAGCGACGGGCTTCCAGGCGGCAACTGGCCGACGTTGGTCTCCGACATCTCGAACGGACGCGTCCACGACGGCGGCAAGACCCTGGACTGGAACATCAAGAGTTGATGGAGACCTGACCCATGGACGTACGCAACGACCGCGTGCCCCTCGTCGACCCGACCGCCGCCCGGCGCAGCGCTCGTAGAAGCATCCGGATAGGCACGCTCGTGTTCATTGGTCTGACCGGCTTCACCGCGAGCGGTACAGCCATGGTGACCGCCGGCGAGTTGCCCGGACTGCCCTTCGCCGTCGGTGGCGCCGCCGCGCAGGTTGCCGTCGCCGTCCTCGTCGGGACCCTCATCTACGCCCGCTCGGGATCGCGAGAGGGGCTACTCAGGAACAGGCTGGCCACCGCCGCCCGGGTCTTCCGCCAGCTTCAGTGGGCTCTACTAGCGGTGCTCGTAGTCCTGGCCGGATACGCACTGACGCGCCTGATCATGGGCGACCCCTGGACCCTGCTTACCGCCGGCATCATCGGCGTCCTTCTTGCTCTGCTGCTCCGCGGCGCCGCCCTACTCAGCCGGCGGATGAGCGAGGCGGCTAGGCATGAAGCGGGCCACGAGTAGCAGGGCCGCCAGTGGGTAGGGGGACGTCATGGACAGCGGGGATTCGACCGACGAACAGCACTCACGCGTGCCAGGGCTGGATGACACCACCGTCGAAGCCCTGGGTGAACTGAGCAAGGCGCTGGAGACGATTCATCGGGTACGCGGCCACCTGTATTCGGCGCACCAGCTCGTGGGCGGGGCCGACCTCACCCTTGATCGCGTGGTCAAGCTACTGAGGCAGGCGGGGCATGACGAGGCCGCTGACCGGGTGGAGCGGGAACTCCTGGGCCGGAACGTTCTGCCTGGCCGTTGGACCTTCCAAATCATGGAAGAGTTCGATGACGGTTACTACGCGGCGTTCCAGGAGATCGAGCGGTACGCCCGCGAAAAGCTAGCCGGCGGCCGGCGACACATCTACGAAGCTGAGATGAAGGAACGGCGCCGGACACACGGTATGCCGGGCCACGAGGCTACGCCAGAGGCGTGAGCGGTAAACCGTTCGGCAGCATCGAGGCCAGGGCGCCGGCTCTGGCCCCGATGATCCTCATCCGAGCCTGATACTCGGCCGGTTCCCGATGCGCGGCCTGGCTGGTGACCTGGCCGGGCCACTTGCGGTAGAGAAGACCGTATTCACGGGTGAAGTAGCCCGCGCTGACCGCGTTGGCGGCGAGCAGGAGGCCGGTGTCCTCAGAGGCCGGCAGCGCCATCCAGCCGCCCAGGGCGAAAACGAGATCCCGCCGCAGGCACAGGGTCGCGGGGTGCACCGATGCCCGGTAGTCGTTGGCCTGCCAGAACGACAGGACCGAACCGCGGTCGATGACCCCGCCGGCCGGGTCCTTGTCCCAACCGGCGGTCGATCCGTCGGGCAGCAGGTCGAGTACCCGCGAGGTGGTCCAGCCGATCTGCGGGTGCACGTCGAACGCGGCGACGTCGCGGGCGAGCGCGCCGGGGGTCAACTGGTCGTCGGCGTCCAAGACCTTGATGAGTTGCCCGGATACTCGGGAAAGAGCGAGGGTACGGGCAACACCAGGCCCACCGGGACGGCCGGTGCCCAGACTGATCCGGGGATCATCTGGCAGCGCGTCGACCAGGGCGCCGCTCTGCCCGTCCTCCTGGACGAGCCATTCCCAGTCCCACCCGGCCGGCATCTCCTGCTTGGCCAACGACTCGTAGGCGCCAGCCAGGTACTCGATGCTGGGCGCGTGGACCGGGGTGATGACCGAGACGAGCTGCGTCAAGTTTTCCACCGCTGGAGTTTGTGGGAGTAGACAAGCTCGGTGCGGTCGCCCGGCATTACCACGTCGGCGACCTCGACGACGCGACCTGTGGTGTCGACCGAGGTCTTCCGCACGGTGAGCACGGAGACGCCGGGGTCGATGTCCAGCAACTCCGCTTCGTCGGGCGACGGCGGGCGGGCGCGGATCTCGTCGTCGATCCGATCCAACTCAATGCCGAGCGTGTAAAGCTGATGCTGCGTGCCGCCCGGCCACGGCTCCTTGCCCTCGTCGAGCAGGTCCGGGTTCGCGGCCACCAGGTCGTAAGGCAGGTACGAGTACGACACCGTCAGCGGCGCGTTCTCGTGGCGGGAGGACGTCCAGTAGACCCGGCGCAGCAGCGGCGTACCTGGCCCGACCTGTAAGGCCGCCGCCATCTCCGCATCTGCCTCCACCCGGGAGTACTCGGCGTGGAACTTCAGATCGTCGACGGTCAGGCCGGTGTCGTGCTCGGTGGCACCAGTCTTCAGCCGCTCGGCCTCGTCCAGCAGGACGCGATCTTTCTCCCACTGGTACCGCTCTGTGTTGCGGCGGCGTACCCGCTGGCGGGGTGCCCGTACGTAGGTCCCGCGCCCCTGCTCCGCGCGGACCAGGCCCCATTCCCGGAGCTGCCGGATGGCGTTGCGGACGCTTGTGCGCGACAGGCCCGAGGTGTCGGCCAACTCGGTCTCACTAGGCATCAGGGTGCCGGGGGCCAGCTCACCGCTCACGATCTTTGCCCGCAACTCCTCCGCGAGTTGCAGGTAGCGAGGGCGCCAGTCCCGGCCATGCACACCGGTCACCGTACCCCCTAGACGTTCCAACGTCTGCCAGGTGGTCCCGCCGGCGGGCCGCTCGGGAACCGCAGGCACCGCCACCGCTGCTCGCGTTGACCGCGCAGGGCGTGGGCCGGTAGTACGAGGAACGGCTACGCCCCGACGGCTGCTGGCGTTCACCGTGTCTCTCCGGCCCGCTCGCCGCCATCTGCCGGTGTCAGCATCTCCAGGTGGGCGTACGCCAACTCATCGATGAGCCGGTCCACCTGCGCGGGCGACAACAGCACGGTCTGCGTCGCGCCGTAACGGGTCGCGTCGAGCTTCACGGCCAGGTCCCGGCGGGCGAACCGGTCAACGACCAGCTGGACGGTGACCCAGCCGGTCCGCTCCCGCCCAATCGTGCTGAGAAGCCCGCGGTGCATCGGGTCGTTCGGGCCACAGCCGCGACACCAGACCGGGCACACGACTGGTGCGATCGACGACGGCGACGGCCTTTCTGGGATGGCAGCACCCTCACTCATCGCCGGCCCCCTGCTGCCCGGTGGCCTGCGCCAGCGATTCGCGAAGTTGCTCGACCAGTTGGGCTGCCTGCGGCAAGGACAGCTCCGCCCAGGCGTTCCCGGCCCGGCATGTCACGTGAACACCGACCATGGGACCGCCCAGAGCCTCACTGCTGATGAGGTAAGTGACGACAAGCCCGCCCGCCCGACTGTCGCCGGCCCGCTGCATTGGGCCGCGATGACGCCGGGCCATATGGGTCATCACCGGCGGTACCAAGTAGCCACAGCGATCCGGGGCGCACCAGTCCGGATGGCTGGTGACGGCGGCCGGCTTGTTGGTGCGACTCATCGCGGCCACCGCCCGCCGTTGCCTCGGTAGAGCTGGGCCCGCGTCATCAAGGGTGCGTGCCGGAACGCAGGCAATTCACGGGTGGCGCCTGTCGACCACCGCGGCGAGGAGGTCGTAGAAGCCGCGCGCGGACTCGACTGACCGATGCTGGCACCCCGGGCAGATGGGCGCCTTCGAGACCACCAGGATGAGAGCCAATGGTGCCGACGATGAGAGCCGGGCATCGCACCTCCACAGGTAGGCGGGGACCGGTGGCCAGCCACGGGGGAATGCGGCCGGCCACCGGCCCGGATGAAGGCACGGCGTACCGTCCGACGCCGGACGGGTCGGGTATCGCCGAGCCGACTTGTCCGCGCGGCTACCGCAACCGGTCCGACAGGACGCCGCGCATCACGTGCGACCAGAGCCCGGCTCGACACCGCCCCTGATACGAACCGTCATCTCGGCCGCACACCAAGAAGCGTATCTACAAGTGGACGAGTTGTCTAGGCGTCGACATGGGCCGCTTGGTGGGCAGTTGGTAAGACAAGTGCCAGGTACGGTGAGCAGGTGCCCACCCCGCACTACGGACAGCCCCGCTACCGCGTCATCGCCGATGAACTGAGGGAACGTATCGAGCACGGCGTCATCCCGCCGGGCACCCTCTTGCCAACCGAGAGCGCGCTCACCGCAGAGTTCCGAGCAAGCCGCGGCACAATCCGCCAGGCCGTAGCGGTCCTACGGGAGGAGCGGCTAGTCGCCACTGAACACGGCCGCGGTACTTACGCAAATCCCTGCTGGCACAAGAGCGGGCGGGATGAGGGATCCGAGACGGAAACACGACAGCGCCAGGTCGCCGCCGACCCAGAGCTTGCAGCCCTCTTCGCTGTCGAGGTCGGTACAGCCCTGGTTGAACAACAGCGCATCACCCGGACAGATGGAACCGTCGGAATAGTCGTCAAAACCTACCGGCTGTTTCCGACGAAGCAGTAAGGCCCCCCTGTTTGCATCGAACCGAACCGTCGCACTCTGGCAGGCTGTGATGGTGAGCGGGAGACCCACTCCGGGCGCTTCGCGAAGACCACCCGCACCCAGACATCATCAGCGACCAACCTCAAGGGACAGTGATCGCGCTTGCGAGACGCGCCTTAGCTGCGCAGGTTGCAGTTGCGTCCATGTGGCGGATCGCCGTCGGCGCCCGGTGGCCGGTATCGTGCCAATCGGTCACGTTGACATCACCGTGGGAAGTGGGTGCTGGTATGACCGAGGCCACGGGTGCCATCCACGCCGAGGGACGACCAGCGGCGACCAGAACGCAGCACGCCATCCGTGTGCTGGTTCTGCTTGCTGAGTGTGGAGAACCCGTACGGGACGGCGATCCAACGAACGCTGCGAAGGCCATCCGTAGCGAACTGAGACTGCAAGCCATGGACTTCTGGATGCGTAACCCGGACTACCTCGCCGACGAACTGGTGACGATGGTCGACGCAGGCAAGATCCACGACGGATACCTCGACGTCGCATGGTCGTTGCTGAACGACCCGGAGCCAGACCTGCGCTGGTACCCGATGCCGCGTTGGTTCTTCGGTGCCTACGAGCAGCTCGACGACGCATTCGCCATGCTGGAGACGTACGGTCTCGCAACGCTCAAGCGAACTGGGCAGCCAGGCAAAAAGAGTCAGCGCAACCAATTCTTCCTGACGCAGGCAGGTGCCGAGGCAGCAGTCGAGTTGGCAGAGGAGCCCGTGCTCGGCTGGTACGCCAAACAGGTGAAGCGGGTGAAGCTGGTTGCCGGCGACGATGTAGGCCAACGTCTGAAAGACCGGCAGTACCAGCAAGCCACCTACGCGGGCACCGAACTGGGTCTCGACATCGCCCCAATCGCCCCACGAGTACAGCAACGTCTTGCCGCCCTGCGGGCTTCTGCGCCGGCCCAATCAATAACGAGTGTCGCTGCCGGCGCAGACAGCACCGGAGGTTATGCGTGAGCACCCTTGCCGAAGAGATCCTCGGGACCCTCGCCAAGCGGCGTGGCGACAGGCGGCACCTGCTGGTTTCGGACGAGGTCGACACGATCCTGGAAGACCTCAGGATCCCCACCTCGGCGACCAAAGCGATTCCAGTGCCGCTTCGCGTCACGCGCATCCATTTCAACGGAACAAAGCTGCTCAAGCCGACGCACCCCGATGCTGCTGGCCATCAGGCCATCGAGATCACCGAAGGCGCTTCCCATAAGCCGACCAGCATCATCACAGCGGCCCACGATGATGTCTCCACCCTGTTCGGCGAGACGTCAGACGGGGTGCAGCCCACCGAGGACGAGGACGAGGCGCCCATCCATCTCGTCCCCGTGCCCTTCAGTTTCCAGTGGCGCCCCCAGGCCGGCGTCAATGGAATCGGCTCAGGTCGCAACTTTCGTGGCAAGTCAACGGTTCTCAACGTCCTCATGTGGTCGCTGACCGGTAGGTGCGCACGGTTTCAGCCCGACATCAAGCAATGGATTCAGCACGTCGAAGTCGACTGGACCGTCGGCCCCGAACGGCTGCAGGTCGCCTTCGACGCCCGAGACGGCCACGCCGCAGGGCAGGTAGTCAAACTAGGCGACGTCGGCGCACCCGACAAGCCCATCGTTCTGGGCGAGTTCGACGGCGACGACTTTGAGCGGGTCATGGGCTCGCTCATGATGCCGCGCCTCCACCTCGAACACATCCCCGTTTGGACCGACACACAAGCGCGCGTACACGCCTGGCCGGCCTACTCAAGCGCCTTCGTCGTCCGCGCTAACCAACTAGATCCCATCGTCGGAAACGAACAGACCCTTGGCATCCGAATGATGCAAATGTTCGTTGGTACCGAATGGGCACCTGCCCAAGCCACTGCAACGACCGCCAAACGGGGGATGGAAGCCGAAAAGTCCTCCGCGACGGCGAAAGCGAAAGCTGCTGGCGACGCAGTGCGTCAGAACCGCGAGAACGCCCAGCAAGCCGTCAACGCAGTAAGAAAGAAGATCGCCGAACTCCCGGCAGAAGGCTCCGACCTCAAGACGGTACTGAGCCTTTCGACTCGGGCCTCGGACCTTGCTCGGCAAGTGCATCTGCTCGAAAGCAAGCTCATAGCACAAGCAGAACTCGCCGACACCGCACGTCAGCAACTCAGAGCCGCAAAAGCCCGCATCCACACCAAACACGAAACCGCGCTCGCAACCAAGTTCTTCCACCGCATGCGCCCCAGCGTCTGCCCCCGCTGCACCGCCGAAGTAACAGCCGAGCGACAGGCGGCGGAGCCCACCAAACACCAATGCTCGGTCTGCACAAGCAGCCTCAACCTCGAGGCATTTGAAGCGGACGTCATCGTCGCCGCATCCGTACCCGCGGTCATCACCTCGGCGCTCATGTCGGAGGCCACAACGCCTGATGCCGGCGACGACACGGTCGATGTCCGTCCGACGGACGAGATTGAGGCAGCCGCAGCAGCGCTCACCGCAGCAGAACAACGAGCCGCCGATCTGCAGCAGCAAATCCGCGACCTGACCAGCCGACGTGACACCGCTGCAACCGAAGCCGAATCCAGCCGCAGAATGCTGACTGCAGCCGAAGGCCGCCGAGCTTTGGAACTCGAACTGGCGCACGCTGAAGGCGCGCTCGCGGCACTCACTCAGTCAAGCGACCCCAGCGCCATCGACCCGGTCGACCCCGTACGCGCAGCCGTGGCAGACGCCGCAGAACAGGTGCTGCAGAAGTGGGTGAAGGACGAACAAGATCCACTACTAAGGATGATTTCCGCCGATGTCGAGCGCCTAGCCGACAGCTTCGGGGCTGGCAACCTCAGCCGCATCAAACTCAATGGCGCGGCGAGCATGTCGATGCTCAAGGGTGCCCGGAAAGTCACGTACACCGACCTTACCGAAGGCGAGAAGCTACGCGTTAAGATCGCCACCGCCATCGCCCTCATTAAGCATGGCTACGTGAACAACATCGGCCGACACCCCGGCCTGCTCGTCCTCGACTCCCCGGCAGCAGAGGAAATGCCCGAAGCAGACCTCGCGACAATGGTCGAAGCGCTCCAGGCAGTCGCGCAAGAGGCTGAGATGCAGATCTTCGTCGCCACCCGCAACGCCGGTCCTCTCGTGGCGCTCCTCCCGGCCGCCAGCAGGGTGGTAGCCGAAGGCGACAACTACGTATGGTGACTGACGGGAAACTGGCCCCGCGGCAATCCGGGATCCCACACTAGGCTTCGCACCAGACGCCAGGCTCAAGGAGGGGACGCATGACAAGCCCATCGTCCACCAACCTTGCCCACGACCTCATGATCCTGCTTGCTACGACGCCGGGCCGCCCTCCGGACGTCAACGCGCTTACCAGCCTCGGTGGCTGGGACCGCGTCGCCTCTGACGGCGCCGCAATGGCCGACAGCCCCGTACTCGCCCCGCTCGTCGCGCTGGTCGTACGGGACACAGCCAATCCCAACAACCGAACATGCGCCTACACCGCTGCAATCAGCGCCATCACCACGGCCATAACGCAAACCAAAAGCCCCGCCGTCTTCGCCGACAGCCTTAACACCCTACTGAGCTGCCCTGCGGCCCTTGCCGAGTCCCGAACCGATTTGACAACGGAACTCGATGAGATAGTCAGAAACTTCTGCAAACTGCCCACTCCGAACACTCGAGCGGCGCAACGAGCGGCAGACGCCCTCGAAGCGCTCACCCGGCTGAACCTCGCCAACGACGACCCGCCATTCGACCTGCTTGCACTCCTGAAGAAGTTCGACGCACCGGTCCCTAAGCCGCTCGCAACAGCGGTTATCCGGGCCGTTGGCACGGTCGTAGACCACTGGCCGCACGCAGCGTCCCTCGCCGATGTCATTCGGCTAGTCGCCGGCATGGACAAGCCGCCAGCCAAAGTTCAGCCCGGCCTAGACCCGGAAGACGTCGCATCCGATGCTGCGTGGGCATTGGCCGGTATTGAGCTGGTCGACGCGCTCCGCGCATCCGACCTAGCGGCGATGGCCACGCACCTAGAGGCATCCGCAGCGTACCTAGACACCGCCCGAGACAACTACGAGCGCGAAGACGCGAACGTGCTCCTCGCTGTCGTCCAACTCCTGCTTTCTCTACTTCAGGAATCAGGGGTGTCACCCACCGTCACATCCCTGGCAACGCCGCGCCTTGCGCCGGAAGCTCTAGACGACCTGGGTGAACGCGTCCGCAGGATCAATGTTGCCTCGGTCGGCTTGAATCACTGGTACGGCGACCCAAAACGAGCAGCACTTGCCGCCTGGAGCCGATTCGCAGACGACCTAGGGAGGCTCCGAAAGGAGTTCGACCGAAACAGCTTCTACAAGGCCGCAGTAGTTGTGGACCACCTTCTGCAGATCTACATGGGTTCGCGCTCAGTAGAAGTCGTACGCCACGAAGACGACGTCGACGGCCTCCTGAGCCTCGTTCAGCCAATCATCGAAACAGGCTTCGCCAGAACCGCCGGCCTGCTGAGCAACCTCGAAGATCACACCGAGGAGCTTGAACAACAAGTCGGCGCGGCCACGACCGCCGACCAGCGTTTCATCCTTTCCGAGCAACTCGAAGCGGCTCGCGCAGTCCTGGCTGCTGCTCGATTACACGCACTCGGAGGAGCCGGTCAGGGAAAAGGCGACGGCGGTACGGCAGACACGCCGCTGCCGCCGCCAATTAGCCAACTCGTTCCAGCCGGATCAGATGCGGCCAACCACCTAGGAACGCTACCTCAAGTCACCCTAGGCGAACTAGCCCGAGCGATCGACAACCGAACTATCGGCCGGCGCAGTCTCAACCTGATCGAGACCCAAGTCTTCTCGAGAATCCGAGCCGCCCTCGCTCTAAGCCCCGACTACCGCGGCGACGTAGCGACCACAGTCGACGAACTCTTACGAATTATCATCCGATTCGTCACGACGCGAACCAATAGGCAATCTGATCGATTTCCATACCTATTTGACCCAGCGGCCAAAGAAGATAGTATCCACCACGACCTCGATGGCTACCTCACGCTAAGCGACCTCGGATCAACCGTCGAATACGAGGTCCAGCACGTTGCTGGCGGACGTATCGACCTGCGGCTGAGGTTCGACGACTTCGCGATCCATATCGAGATGAAAGTCGACTCAACCAAAGTCCCCATGAGCGACAAGACTGCCTACCTCAAACAGGCCGCAGCCTATCAGGGTACCGACATCCGCATCGGGTTCCTCGTTGCCCTACGACACAAGGCGTTCGACCCGACAGGGCCAGCGCCCCACCTGAGCGAGCTGATTGGCCACACCACGTTCGACATCGAGGGAGACCGCACCCCGAGGCACATCATCACGGTTCAGGTGCCAGGCAGTCGTACCAAGCCCTCGGACATGAGGTAGCTGTAAAGGCGCACTTCGCAGTTACGGGCCGTACACGCCGCCGCCAGGCGCGGGCCTGCGCGCCGCTGTCTCCGCTCCAGCCCGCCTCTGCCCGGCGGTTGGCGCTTAACGTGCACAGCCCGCAAAGCCACCGCAAAACAACCGACCGTTGACGGCGCTGCTGTGGGCTGGCAACCGCGCGGCCAGGAGCGAGCATGGCCTGATCCCCAGTGGTGCACCTGCCCTGTTGGAACGCGACAAGGGAGGACAAGGGCTCCCTAGCTAATCCAGCACCTCCACCTGATCCAGGAAGAGACGCCGTCGCGTGGATGAGAGCGCTGGATCATCATCATCGTGAGAGCGCATGGTCTCCACCAGACGCCGGGTTCGGCTCATAACTCGATAGGCGCCTTCGTCACGAAGAAGGGCTAGTTCTCGGACCGCCCCTACGGTCTTCGGATGCTTAGGCCCGAGTGATTCTCGAAGAAGCTCCACTAAGTGTTCGAACAGGTTCTCGGCCCGGCCGACATCGCCTGCCCGGCGCGTTATGCCAGCAAGGATATAGAGCGCCTCTATTGTCGATGGGTGCTGAGCCCCAACAGCGTCTCGACGTCTGCCGTAAGCACGCTCAGCGAACACAAAAGACGCCGCTGCATCACCCATATCATCACTCACCGCAGCCAGTACGTCGAGGGCGCTCACCGTCAGGGGATGGTATTCACCCAAGGCACGTCCGGCACCTGCGAAGGCGTTCTCAGCTAAAGAAAGGGCACCCGTGCAATCACCCCGCCTCCGCAATACCTGGGCCAGCCCCAAGAGACTCACTATGGTCTCGGGATGAGCTGAGCCGTATACCAGGTGCTTGTCATTCAACACCTCGCGATAGACCGATTCAGCGTTATCCAGCTTGCCCAGCTCATCAAGCACCGTAGCCCAGTTATGGCGAGCCGTCACCAACGCAGCAAACACCTCGGGGCTCATTGCTGTAGCTACCTTGAGGGTAGAGTGCAGACTCTGGTAGAGGCTGTCGGCGTCGCCCAAGCGCCCGGAATCCGCTAGAGCGGCAGCCAAGTTATTGGCAAACGCCACTAGCGGACCATCGATTGTTGTACTAGAAACCCGACTAAGCCTTCGCTGGAATATATCGACCCCGACCTGAACTGCCTGAGCCCAGTCGCCTTCGTCTGCCCACACGACCGCAAGGTCGTTCAGTAGGACGTCGCTAATATCTCGCGGCGAAGAATCAGATTGGAGGACGGCAGAAGCAGCACGCTGCAGATACAGAAGCGAAGAACGAGTGTCGCCCCGAGAAAAAAGATACTTGCCAAGCCGGTGCAGTACAAGCTGAGCAGTCAGGCTGTCATCTCCGGTCGTCTGCTGCAGAATAGATGCAGCATGCGGCGCCAGACTTCCGCAGGTCCTCCAGTACCTACGGTCATCGGCCTGCTCAGGGAAACTAAGCTCCATCCAGTGCAGCAGATGGCGCCGAACGAGATCTTGGCGCTCGGCAGACATCTGAGACCGGACGACTTGTTGCACCAGGGGATGGACGACAACGCTCTCGTCCGCGGCAAACTCAATGAGCGCGTATCGTGACAACGAACGTAATGGACCTGCCGATATATTGAGCGCCGGCTCCAGCTCTCGCAGGAGGTCGAGTTCGATTGGGCTTGTCTCTAGGAAGACAAAGTATTCGAGGAGATTCCTCGACCAAGGGTCTCGCTCCATAACTGCGTCGACCGAGAGCGTGCACGCGGCGAGCAAAACGACACTGGCGCGTTGCTCGTCGGACAACCGCCGAAGCCGCGGGTGCTGGGCAAGCTGCCGGCTGGAGCGACGACGGTAAGTCCCGACCCGCTTGAGGTAGTCCTCGAAGCTAACCCCCGTGGCCGAGATGTATGCGGACGCCTGCTCTAGGGCTAATGCTAAATTGCCCAACTCCCGCGCAACCTTGTGCGCTCCTGTGCCGTCCTCGCTCCCGGTCCTAGCAAGCAAGAAGTCCACAGCTGCCTTGTCGGGAAGAACGTCCACATAGACGCGTCGAGCGTTTGCTGGAACCTTCGACGGGTTCCGTGCCGTTATCAGAACGTGGCCGTGCCCTTTGGAGGGAAGCGCTCGCTGTACAGAGGCTGGCTCGTCAACGTCATCAAAAACCAAAAGCCATCGACTGTCTGTTGTCTCAAGCCATTCGCGAACCCTGGGGCCGGCGTCTCTCCAACTACTATCATGGGGCGCCCAAACACCGAGTTCTTGACCTAGTTGGGCGATATCTTCGTTCATTGATGATTGAGCCGAGGACCGTATCCACCAAACCACGTCGTAATCTTGACGGAAACGATGAGCATACTCCGCAGCTAGACGACTCTTGCCAACACCGCCTTGACCCGTTAAGCCGTGAGTGAGAATCGCCGACTTGCTGTTCGCGGCCTCTCGATAAAGTATGTCGAGTAAATCTCCGCGACCTGTAAAGTACGTCTTCGAGTCGAGGGGAACGCGCCATATAGCAGGGTGCTCTAGCGCCGTCCTGGGATTCTCTTGCTCGTCAGCGGCGCCGATTGCCAAGCGTGAAATCCACGTGCTAATGCTGGGCTTAGTCACCCCTCGCGCTGGAGGAACACGTCGGATAACCCGGTCGATAAGATCAGGGGACAGCATGTCGACGCTGAGGGTTTCGAACGGCCCCAGGTAGTAAGCTGCATCGACGTCGTCCAGGATGACTGGCACGATGGGAGTAGTACGCCCGACCGTACACGTGATCCAGTCATTCCGGCTGAATGCTCCTGCAGCAACGTAAGATCGACTAATAAGGATGACGACGGCGTCCGAGTTCGCGACTGCTTGGTCGAAGATTGCCAGAAAGTCCTGACCCGGTCGAATATGAGTCGATTCGAGCCGAACCTCGCAACCAGCCACACGAAGCCGCCGGCCAACCTCAGCTGCTCGTGCAGCATCCCCAGGCGCATAACTCAGGAAGACCCTGGTGAGCGCGCTGCCCTCGATGCGAGTCATGCACCACCCTCGATCCGTTGGCTGTTCCTTAGGGTAACTTGCGGTAGCCGCGAGCGCGATAGCGTTGTCGGCTTCTTGTGTATCAGGCGTTCGGGGAACCTAGGAGCTGGCAGCTTAGGCCGTCGCGTCGCCGCAGCAAGCCCTTCGATCAGCGCCTCGCTGACCTCGTCCTCGGTGCCGCAGCCCCGTAGATCGATCGGCTCGATGTCATAAATAAAATTCGGAATCTTTCCTGGGTCGACGCGGACCGGAATGATCTCTCCGGCAATCTCCCCGTTCGCCATCCAGTCGATCTCGGTCTGATGCGAAGGAGAATCGCACTTCAGCGTCGAGGGGGACAGGATCAGCAGGACGTTAGGGTATTTCTGATGCGCGTCTCTGAGCGACGGTAAATAGTTAGTACCTGGCACGACGTATTCACCCCGGACGCGAGCCCCGATACCCTCTCGGCGCAATACGGTCCCGATCCACCGCGCGACGTCCAGGTCGGCATTGCTGTGACTGATGCAGTACCCATCTTCGGGCTCACCGTCGATGGTTATTTCTAGCTGGCCCTGGTCGAGAGATTGCAAGTACGTGGATTGGCTGAGGACGGCAGAAATGGGGGTGGCATAAATCGTCCCCCCGATGGCGAAATCTGGCGCTTCCAAACGCTCCGGATTCCATCGGATCAAGCCAACCGCTGCCCGGTCAATCCCATTTATGAGTACTGGCGCCCCACTATATCCGTGCAAGGACAGGGTGGCCGACTGGACGCAGTGCAGTTGCAGAGCGGGAGCGCCCTCAAATATCCTTCCATTCACGTCGACAATATGACCGGACACAGCGAAGTAATGCGGCGAGAAGGGCCTTTCAAGAGGCCACCCGATACTGGTAAAGGGAGCCTGCACCCGCGCGTCATTCACTATCTTGAGTGGCGCCAAATCATCTGGCAGGTCCTTCTCAAGCTCAAGCACTGCCACGTCTAGCTCGGGTATCGGCTCGACTACCTCCGCCGGAATGAACCGGTCATGAAACCAGATGCTCACCCGGCTGTGCCGGACGGTTTTCGATTCCCTATCACCGACACAATGGAACGCAGTCAGTGCAGCTGTCGCTGATACCGCGAACGCACTGCCTACTAGTGCCTCAACAGAAGGGTTGTCTGCATCTTGACATAACCCACCTATTGCAGGAGATGCATCTGCCATCAGCTACTCGCGGCTCCAGCTCAACGAGACTTCGAAGCTCGCTCCAGCCGACGTTCGTGAAACAATCACGCCGGCTTCGGTTTCAAGATCGAGTGAGAACGATATCTGAGCCTCGGTCAAGCGCCAGGCCCCGTCTTGCGTGTCGCTCTCGGCTGTGGCCAAACGATCTTGAAGTCGCCCCGAGACCTCGATGATCGAGTCGCCCAACTCGTTGATTCGATCTTTAAGCTTCTCGACCAGCCTCCCTCCGGAGAGATCCCCTCGTGCGCCCACCCTTGGCACCACCTGGACATGAATCTCGGTCACGATTGATCGACCCCCCAGCGTCATTGCCGCAGGCCGGAGTTTACCAATCGGTTTCAGGTACGCAACCCACGACTCTTCTTATCCGTCAAGATCCGTAGCATCCCTTGTATGAACTGTATTGATTTGGTCCGTTTTGGCTCAGGTACTAGCGAGTAGCCTTGGTGTGCATGACGGCCAAACGGGGGTCAAAGCGGATCTTGTGTTTAGGCATCTCGGAGGGATGCCAGGTCCATGTCGGCCATTCAGGAGTCGATAATCTCTCATGCGATTGCTTAACAGGCCGAAGTAGGGACACTTGTCAAACCGCTAGTCAGCGACACTTTCGTGTGCGGGCCAGGACGAGCGCAGAGCTGCACGTTCGGTGTTATCGGCGTCTGTCGCTAGCCAATTTGTCGCCCTGAGTCACTGCCGATTTCGCCTGTTCTGAATCAAGGCACCGCGCTCCGCGCGGTGCGGGGCGGCAATCCCGGCCGGCGGCAAGCCGCCTCGGCCGCCTCCGGCGCCGAGGCGGTGAGCCACCGACAGCCGCCGGGACACCGCCCCCGTCAAAGGCAGGACCGAGCCCCAGCGAGGCCGTGACGGAAGCCGACAGGGCTCGCCTGGTCGTGTGGTCCGGGCTTCCGGCTGCCGCGCCAGTCCGACCCCGGGACTGGCTTGCCACCGTGTCACCGGGCCGCGGAAGCAGCTCCACCACCAGGATGTCCCCGGCATCACAAAGCTGCGGCGCCCGCGCCGGCAGAATGATGGCGTGATGACCGAGCCCGTCACCGCAGGCCGAGCGGCACTGGTGGACGACCTGGAAGGGCTGCCCGGTAGCTCTGGCGGCTGTCGTCTTGCCCTGGCGTTGGATGCTCCGGTCTTCCTTCGTACCGGCGACGTCTGGTGGGTTGAGGATGAGGTGCTGTACGTCCAACGCGGAGACGCTCCGGCCGTGGCGCATCCAGGGCGCCTCGAATGGCGCCGGAAGTGGTAGCACGCGTGGTGCCTCGGGCACCGAGGGCCACAAGACACGCCGTTCCCCGCTGATGACGGCGCACGAGCAGCAAGATCGACCCGCCCACGATCTGCCCACAACCAGTCGTCAACGGCTGGACTCGGCCGGACTCGGCCGGACAAACGACAACGGCCCCTGATCAGCATCTCTGCTGGTCAGGGGCCGTGTCTGCACCTGGTGGCGGGTAGAGGATTCGAACCTCTGTAGCTTTCGCGACGGATTTACAGTCCGCTCCCATTGGCCGCTCGGGCAACCCGCCAGGGCACCCCACCGCGTCGCAACGCGGCGGCGGAAGCAAGGATAGCGGCTCCACCCGGCACCGACGCAACCGGGTACGGTCAGGGGGTCGTGCCGCCGGTAGGGCGGCCGACGGCAGGCCCAGACCGCCGGACAGCAGGAGCAGAGCATGGCAGCGAACCCGTCGTTCGACATCGTGAGCAAGGTCGACCGCCAGGAGGTCGACAACGCCCTCCGCCAGGCGGAGAAGGAGCTCTCGACGCGGTTCGACTTCCGCGGCACCGGTGCGGAGATCTCGTGGTCGGGCGAGGAGGCGATCGGCCTCCAGGCGGAGACCGAGGAGCGGGTGCGTGCCGCGCTGGACGTGTTCAAGGAGAAGCTGGTCAAGCGGAACATCTCGCTGAAGTCGTTGGACGCCGGTGAGGCGCGCCCGTCGGGCAAGGTGTTCAAGATCGACTGCAAGGTGATCCAGGGCATCGAGACGGACAAGGCCAAGGCGATCAGCAAGAAGATCCGCGACGAGGGCCCCAAGGGCGTCCAGGCCCAGATCCAGGGCGACCAGCTCCGCGTCACCGGCAAGAAGAGGGACGACCTCCAGGCGGTCATCTCGCTGCTCAAGGGCGAGGACTTCGGCGTCGCGCTCCAGTTCACCAATTACCGGTAGGGCGGCGACAGCCCGGGTGGACGGATCGACCATGCCATGTGACCTGGGCACACATCGGGTCCCCCCGGCGGGGCATCGGTGTGAGCTTCGCTCTGACTAGGTAGCCCGGATGACCGCCCAGACGCACTGGCAGGCGTGGCATGAGCCCTACGCTGACGCGAGCTCTCCGCTGTCGCGTCGGCTGCGGCTGGTCCAGCAGCACATCGCCTCGTGGCTTGATGGGCGTCCCGACGGGCGGCTGACTGTGGTGAGCGCGTGTGCGGGGCAGGGTCATGACCTCATCGGTGCCCTCGCCTCAAGGTCTGATGCTCAGCGTGTACACGGGACCCTGCTTGAGTACGACGCTGGCAATGTGGCTGCCGCTCAGGCCGCCGCTGACCAGGCCGGGCTCGCCAAGATGGTGATCAGGCAGGCGGACGCGGGCCAGCTGTCTTCGTATGCGGGGGCGGTTCCGGCCGACCTGGTGCTCATGGTCGGGGTCTTCGGCAACATCTCGGACTCAGACGTCGAGCGAACCGTTGCCGCCCTGCCCCGGCTGTGTGCTGAGGGCGCCACCGTGATCTGGACCAGGACCCGGCGAGACCCGGACCTGACGCCAGCAGTACGGGAGTGGCTTCGGAATGCCGGCTTCGTGGAGCAGGCGTTCCACGCTCCGGACGAGGTTCGGTTCTCCGTCGGCGTTCACCGGTTCGAAGGTCCTCCGCGGCCGCTGGACCCACCGGGAACCGTTTTCACGTTCCTGGCTCAGTAGGTGACGCGGTACCAGTGCGCGGTCTCGCCGGGGATCGGCGCCAGCCGCACCGTGGTCCCTCCCGGCTGGTCGAACATGCGCACCCCGTCACCGAGCAGCACCGGGGCGAAGAACATCAGGATCTCGTCGAGCAGTCCGGCCTCGATGCACTGTTTGGCGACGTTCGCGCCGAGCATGTTCACATACTTGTCTCCGGCGGCTTCCTTGGCCCGCGCGACGGCGGTGTGCAGGTCGCCGGCGAACGTGACGTCCGGGACGGGCTCGGCCGGCGGCCGGTGGGTGAGCACGACGACCGGTCCGTGGTACTGGCCGCCGAAGGCGCCCTCGCTGTCGGTGCCGCGGTTCGGGTCGTCGCCGCCGAAGGTGTTGTTGCCGGCCAGGATCGCGCCGACGTTGGCCAACAGGTGGTCCGCCGTCGGGTTCTCGCCGACGAGGTGCTCGGTCAGCCAGGACATGTCACCGCCGGGGCCGGCGATGTAGCCGTCGAGCGATGCCGTCGCGGAGTACAGCAGCTTTGCCATGGGTCTCCTTCCACCGGTCGGTCCGGTAGACCGTCTGGAGCCGTACCGGGTGTGCGCTTGCATCCGGTACCCGGGTACGGGCTTACCGTCGAGTGGTGAGCGACCGACACCCCGCAACGGACGATACGTGGGTTCCCGACTCCTGCCGCCTGCCCACGGCCGAGCAACCCGTCCGCCTCGCCGAGTTCGACCGCTTCTTCGCCGACGTCGTCCGACGGCTCGACCGGCCGTCCGCGCAGCTCCTGCGGCTGCATCTGGTCGGCACGGCGGAGGCCGAGCGCCGCGCCCGGGATCTGACCGCCCGCGAGTCGGCGTGCTGCTCGTTCTTCACCTTCGACGTCACCCGGTCCGGCCCGGACGCGCTGACGCTCGACGTACGGGTGCCGGCCTCACAGGTGGGCGTCCTCGACGCCCTCGCGGAGCGGGCGCGGCCCGCCGGGGTGCCCGGGTCGTGGTTGCGCAGCGGTCAGCTGGCCAGCGCCGCGGGAGTGAACCCGCAGACGCTGCGCTACTACGAACGTCGCGGCCTGCTGGCGGCACCACGGCGCTCGCCCGGTGGGCACCGGCTGTACCCGGTGGAGGCGGTCACCCGGCTGCGGATCATCAAGACCGCGCAGCGGCTCGGCTTCACCCTCGGCGAGGTCGCCGACCTGCTCCACGCCGGTCAGCGCCAGCGCCGCCCGAGCAACGGCGGACTGCCGGCTCAGGCCACCGCGAAGCTGGCCGAGGTGGAACAACGGCTGGCCGACCTCACGGCCGTCCGGGACTCCCTGCGGGCGGCGATCTCGGCGGGCTGTGACGACCTGGTCGAATGCGCCGGCAGCTCCTGCTGCCCGCTGCCGTTCGAGCAGGCCTGACCGCGCGAGGCAGGCAGGGGGGTCAGGCGGTGACGGGCAGGCAGGTGGGTCAGGCGGCGACGGGCTCGTCGGTGCGTACCGTCGAGATTTCCGCGCGGGCGATGGGCCCGGCGGGCAGCGCGGCGACCGCGGCCCCGACGGCGACCGACGCCCCCGCGAACAGGAACGCCCACGGCACACCCCCGGCGTGGTCCACGATCAGGCCGGCCACCGCGCCGCCGGCGGCGCTCGCCGCCACCGACATGGTCACCACCCAGGTGTACGCCTCGTTCAGCATGCTGGCCGGCGCGATCCGGCCGACCAGGGTGTTCTCCAGGGTCAGCGCGGGCGCGATGGTGGCCCCGCCGACGACCAGGGCGACGCCCAGCGCCAGAGGCGTGGGCATGACCGCGAACACCACGAAGGTGCCGGCGAGCGCGGCGAGCAGCATGGCGAACTGCCGGGTCATGTTCGGTGACGGCCGGCGAACACCGAACCAGAATCCGCCGATCGCGCTGCCGATCCCCCAGACCGCCAGCAGGATCCCGGCCAGGCTCTCCGGGTCGTCGGCGGTGTAGTTGCCGGCGTACGCCGGAACGATCACGCCGGCGGCGCCGAACGCGATGCCGAGGCTGGCCACGCAGACCAGCAGGGCCGGGAAGCCACCCACCCGCAGCGGGCCGAGCCCACGAGCGTGGTGCTCGCGCGAGTGCGGACGCCAGCCACGCATCACCCGGCCGAGGGCCACGGCGGTGGTGCCGACCAGGGTGACCACGGCCGCTCCGATCAGCGCGGCCGCCGCGTCGGCGAACAGCACGAACCCGGCGACGAGCAGCGGGCCGAGCACGAAGACGATCTCGAACAACGAGGTCTCCGCGGCCAGGGCGGTGTTGCGCAGGTGGAACCGGTCGGAGCCGGGGCCGGTCAGGTCGTTCCACGCGCCACGGATCGCGGCGGTGAGCGGCGGGTAGGTCGCCCCGGCGACGCCGGCGGCCAGGTAGATGGCGGCAAGGGCGTCGTCGCCCGACCGGCTGGCCAGCAGCAGCCCGATCAGCGCCAGCGGGTGGGCCACGGCGGTGACCAGCAGAACCGGGCTCGGGCCGACCCGGTCGGCGATCCGACCGGCCACCGGGCTGAGCGCGGCACCGGCGACGGCGTAGATCCCGCCGGCCACGGCGGCGAGCGAGTATCGCCCGGTCACCTGCTCGACCACCAGCAGCAGCGCCAGCGGGGTCATACCGATCCCGAGCCGCCCGATGATGCCGGTGACCAGCAGCATCGGCGCGCCGGGGATCCGCCAGACACCCAGATACTGGCGCAGTGCGGACACCGTGAACCTCCGAGGAATGTAATGAGCGTGAGCCGTTAGGACCCTAACGCCGGCGATGGCCCAGAGGTACCGGATATCGCGGTCGACACAGCACTCCGCCCGCACCCGGAGTGGGTGCGGGCGGAGGTGGGCGATCAGCGGGTCAGCGCTGGAACTGCACCGGCCCCGCGTTGGCGGCCATCTGCTCCAGCCGGGCGACCCGGTCCTCCATCTTGGGGTGGGTGGAGAAGAGCGCAGCCACACCGCCGCCCCGGAACGGGTTGGCGATCATGAGGTGCGCGGTGCTGGTGAGCTGTCCCTGTGCCGGCAGCGGCCGCCGTCGGGCCACCGCATCGATCTTGCGAAGCGCGCTCGCGAGGGCCAGCGGGTCACGACTCAACTCAGCGCCCGAGGCGTCCGCCTGGAACTCGCGGCTCCGGCTGATCGCCAACTGGATGACGGTGGCCGCGATCGGCCCCAGGATCAGGGTCAGCAGCAGCACGGCCGGGTTCGGCCGGTCCTCGTCGTCCCCACCGCCCAACGGGATGAAGAAGGCGATGTTCGCCAGGAACGTGATGATGCCGGCCAGACCGGCCGCCACGCTGGAGATCAGGATGTCCCGGTTGTAGACGTGTGACAGCTCGTGCCCGATCACACCGCGCAGCTCGCGGTAGTCGAGGATCTCGGTGATGCCCTGGGTCACGCAGACCGCCGCGTGCTCCGGGTTGCGACCCGTGGCGAACGCGTTGGGCTGTGCGGTCGGGCTGACGTAGAGCCGTGGCATCGGCTTCTGCGCCTCGGTCGCCAGCTCCCGCACCATCCGGTACAACTCGGGGAACTCCGCCTCGCTGACCGGTTGCGCCCGCATCGAGCGCAGCGCGAGCTTGTCGGAGTAGAAGTAGGAAACGCCGTTCATGACCAACGACACGAGGACGGCGATGACCAAGCCGCCACTGCCGCCGAACCCGTAGCCCACCGCCAGGATCAGGGCGGTGAGCAGGCCGAGCAGCGCGGCGGTCTTCAGACGGTTGTGGTGCACGATCACTCCTTCGGTGCACGGATCGCCGGGATCCGCTGACCGGTGCAACAACCCGGTACCCGCCAACCATCCGTCTCAACGCTGAGAGTTGGCTGAGATCCGCCCGGTCGAGCCGCCGGACGGGTCGGACGGGTCAGCGGCCGGCCAGGTCCAGCACCAGTTGCGGGGCGACACCGAGCACCACGGCGGCCACCGTGGCCACCGCCAGCACCACGCCCACCACCCCCACCAGGGGTACGGCCGCCGCGCCACCGGGCAGCGTCGAGGCCGGCTCCGGCGTCGGCGCCCACAGGGCCGCGGTCACGCGCAGGTAGTAGGCCAGCCCGATCACCGCGTTCACCGCCACCACCAGCGCCAACCAGGCGGCGCCGCCGTCCAGCAGCGCCCGGACCACGGTCACCTTCGCGAACAGCCCGGCCAGCCCGGGAGGCAGACCGGCCAGGCCGACCAGCGCGAGACCAAGCGCCGCCGCCCGCCACGGGTGCCGGCGGGCAGCGCCGCGCAGGTCGTCCAGCGTGCCGCCGTCCGCACCCGCCGGACGCAGCGCGGTCACCCCGGCGAACGCGGCCAGCTCCAGGACCACGAAGAACACGGTGTACGCCACGGCGGCGGCGTACGCCGCATCCCGGGCCTCGACCGTACGGCCGGCGGCCAGCGCCAGCGCGCCCAGCGGGGCGAGGATGTAGCCGGCCTGGGCGACCGAGGACCAGGCGAGCAGCCGGACGGTACGCCGCTGGCGCAGGGCGACCAGGTTGCCGACGGTCATGGTGAGCACCGCGAGCAGCGCGAGCACCGGACCGGTCTGGTCGGCCGGCAACGCCCGCTGCACCACGGCGAGCAGCGCCACCACCCCGCCGAGCTTCGACGCCGTGGACAGGTACGCGGCCACCGGCAGCGGTGCGCCGTCGTAGGTGGCCGGCGCCCAGGCGTGGAACGGCACCGCCGCCACCTTGAAGGCCAGCCCGAGCAGCAGCAACGCCACCGCGGCGGTGGTCAGCGGCAGGTCCCGCAGCTCCGGCCGTTCGGCGAGCAGCGCGCCCAGCCGGTCCAGGTGCAGCCCGCCGGTCACCGCGTACAGCAGCGCGGCGCCGAGCAGGCTCAGCGTGGTGGCCACCACGCTGACCACGAAGAAGGTGACCGCCGCCTCGGCGCTGGCCAGGCTCCCCCGCCGCAGACCGACCAGCACGTACAGCGGCAGGGTCAGCGTCTCCAGGGCGACGATCAGGGTGATCAGATCACCGGCCGCACCGAGCACCACGCCGCCGGTCATCGAGCAGGCGAGCAGGAAGCAGAACTCCCCCACCGGCGACCGGCCGACCCGCAGCGCCGGCACGGACAACCCGAGCACGCCCAGAGTCAGCAGCGCCACCACCGCGCCGACCAGGGCGGCCCGGCCGCCGAAGATCCAGGAACAGTCGGCGCCGACGCAGAACGTCCGCCGCTCCCCACCCGCACCGACCAGGGCGGCACCGACGGCGGTGCCGAGCGCGCCGAGCGCGGCCACGACGACCGTGGCCCGCGGCCGGGCCAGCAGCAGGTCCGTGATGAGCACGAGCACGGCGGTGCCGGCCGCCAGGTAGGCCGGCAGCAGCGCCACGCTGTCCACGCTCTGCACGACGTTCACGGGAAGACCACCCCCACCAGGGCGTCGACCGGGGCCTCGGCGACCCCGAGGACCAACGCCGGGGCCAGCCCGATGGCCAGCGCGAGCAGCACCAGCGGCGCCCACGCGGTCAGCTCCGCCCCCGCGAGGGTGGGACCGACCCGGCCGACGGCGGTGCTCGGACGGCCATGGGTGACGCGGCGCAGCAGCCGCAGGAAGTACGCGGCGGTGAGCGCGCCACCGAACGCGGCCAGCACCCCGAGGGTGGTCCAGAGCGGGCCGCCCACCTGGATCGCCGCGATCACCGCGAACGCCTCCCCCCAGAAGCCGGCCAACCCGGGCAGGCCGAGTGACGCGACAGCCGCGAACGCGAGCAGGCCGGCCAGCCGGGGCGCGGTCTCCCGCAGCCCGGACAGCTCGGCCAGGCTGCCCGTGCCGGTACGGTCCTTCACCGCGCCGGCCAGGAAGAACAGCAGGCCGGTGATCACGCCGTGCGCGACGTTGCCGATCAGCGCCGCCTGGATGCCGGTCGTGGTCAGCGTGGCCACGCCCAGCAGCACGAAGCCCATGTGACCGACGCTGGAGTACGCGATCAGCCGCTTGATCTCGTCCTGCGCGAGGCAGACCAGCGAGCCGATCAGGATCGCGGCGACGGCCAGCACGCCGAGCACCGGCGCCGCCCAGCGGGCACCCTCCGGCGCCACCCCCACCGCCACCCGGATCAGGCCGTACGTGCCCATCTTGAGCAGCACCCCGGCCAGCACGACACTGCCCACCGTGGGTGCCTGGGTGTGCGCGTCGGGCAGCCAGGAGTGCAACGGCCAGAGCGGACTCTTCACCGCGAACGCGAGCGCGAGCAGGGTGAACGCGGCGATCTGGGCGCCCCGGGACAACCCGCCGCCACCGGTCAGCGCCACCACGTCGGCGGTGCCCGCGGCGGCGACCACGACGTACACGCCGACGAGCAGCAGCACCGAGCCGAGCAGGGTGTAGAGCGCGAACTTGCGGGCCGCCCGACGCCGGTCCGCGCCGCCCCAGCCGGCGATGATCGCGTACATCGGCAGCAGGACGACCTCGAAGAAGAGGAAGAACAGCACCAGGTCCAGGGCGAGGAAGGTGCCCAGGATGCCCACCTCGACCACCAGCAGCAGCGCCACCAGGGCCCGACCGCTGCCGCCGCCCGGCACCCGCCACAACGTGTACGCGCAGCAGAGCAGCGTGAGCAGCGCGGTCAGCACCACCAGCGGCCAGGAGATGCCGTCGACGCCGAGGTGGAAGCGCAGATCCAGGCCGGGCACCCACGGCAGGTCCAGTTCGTGCCAGGGCCGCACCGCCGGCGCCCCTGCCGACCAGGCGAACCAGCTCCGGCCCCCGAAGACCAGCGGCACCGCGGCCAGCAGGGTCAGCGCCGCCGCGACCGTGCCGACCAGCCGGGCAGCCCGGTCCCGCGGTGTCGCCGCCACCGCGACCGCGCCGAGCGCCGGCAGCACCAGCACAGCGACCAGCAGCACCTGCCCGAAGCTCATCGGTTTCCTCCGATCAGGGCGGCTGCCAGCCCGATCAACAGCGCGCCGGCCAGCACCCCGGCCGCGGCGCGCGGCAGTGCCGCCCGGTGCAGCGTGGCGAGCCCGGCGCCCAGGCCGGACGCGGCCCGGCCGCTGCCCTCGACCGCACCGTCCACGACCACCTCGTCGCCGGTGCGCGCGGCCCGGGCCAGTGCCCGGAACGGGCGTACCACCAGGGCGTGCTGGACGTCGTCGAGCCGGAACGCGCGGGCGAAGAGCGGCCGCAGCGGGCCCAGCGCGGCCGCCGGGTCGGCGGCGGTGTCCCGGCGCCAGCCCAGCAGCACCAGCCCCGCGCCGACGAGCAGCAGCACGAGCGGGAGCAGCAGCCCCGGCCCGAGGTGGACCAGGCCGTCCTCCGCGCCCGCCACCGGCACGGTGGCGAACCGCAGCCGGTCGGCGAACGCCCCGAGGAACCCGGCCAGGCCGAGCAGCGCGGCCGGCACGGCCAGGAGCAGCACCGGCCAGCGCAGCACCGCCGGCGGGTCGTGCGGCCGGACCAGCGGCAGCCGAGGCTCGCCGAAGAAGGCCCGCAGCAGCAGCCGGCCCGCGTACCAGGCGGTGATCGCCACACCGGCCAGCCCGGCCAGCCAGACCAGCCAGCCCACCCAGGACGGCGCCGGGCCGGTGCCCTCCCGCGCGGCCGCCTCGGCGACCGTCAGCACGCCGTCCTTGCTCCAGAAACCGGCCAACGGCGGCACCCCGGCCAGCGCGCCCAGGCCCACCACCGTGCACCAGAAGGTCACCGGCATGCTGCGGCGCAGCCCGCCCATCTCCGACATCAGGGTGCTGCCCACCGCGTGGATCACCGCGCCTGCGGCGAGGAACAGCAGCGCCTTGAACGCGGCGTGAGTCAGCAGGTGGAACAGCGCCGCCGACGGCGAGCCGACCGCCAGCGCGCCGGTCATGTAGCCCAGTTGGGACACGGTCGACCAGGCCAGCACCCGCTTGATGTCGTCCTGCGCGGTGGCGGCGAGCGCGCCGAGCAGCAGGGTGATCGACCCGATCACCCCGAGCACCGTCAGCGTCACCGGCGCGGCCGTGAACAGCGGATAGAGGCGGGTCACCGCGTACACCCCGGCGGCGACCATCGTCGCGGCATGGATGAGCGCGGAGATCGGCGTCGGGCCGGCCATCGCGTCCGGCAGCCAGGTGTGCAGCGGGAACTGCGCGCTCTTGCCGGCCACGCCGGCCAGCAGCAGCAGGCCGGCGGCGGTCAGGGTCGCCGTGGAGTGGTCGTGGGCGAGCACGTCGGCGATCCGGAAGCTGCCCGCCGACACACCGAGCAGCGCGATGCCGAGCAGGAACCCGACGTCACCGACGCGGGTCACCAGGAACGCCTTCATCGCGGCGGCGGGCGCGCCGGGCAGCCGGCGGTCATGGGCGATGAGCAGGTACGAGCAGAGGCCCATCACCTCCCAGCCGACCAGCAGCATGACCAGGTCGCCGGCGACCACCACCAGCAGCATCGCGGCGGTGAAGAGACTGATCTGCGCGGCGTACGGCGGGTAGCGGTGGTCCACGTCGACGTCGTCGTGCGGGCCGCGCCGCAGGTAGCCGATCGAATAGACCTGCACGGCCAGGGCGACCGCGGTGACCGCCACCGCGACCAGCGCGGCGGCGCCGTCCAGCCGGACGCCCAGGGTCACCGTCAGCCCACCGAGGTCGACCCAGGTGGTCGACGTCTCCTCGGGCCGATCGACCGTCAGCAGGAGCGCGACGGCCAGCGCGAGCGCCCCCGCCGCGCCGCTCACCCCGAGCGCGACGGCCACCCGCCGGGCCCGGTCACCGCCTCCCGCACCGGTGGCGGGCTTCCCCGGAGCCGGCGGCAGCAGCAGGCCGACCACCCCGGCGACCAGCGGTACGGCGGGCAGCAGCGCGCCCAGCACCCCGC
>NZ_RCVI01000448.1:0-7039 GCF_003667455.1 Micromonospora sp. CV4
GCTGAGTCCGACGGCCTCCGCGGGGACGACCGGAAACCGTGGTCCAGCGTCCGGGGCGGCGGGCGGCGAGGATGCGGGTCAGCGCAGGGCGAGGGCGGCCAGGGCGGCGTTGACGATGCTGCCGGGCAGCAGGTCGTGCATCTCGTACAGCTCGGAGACGCTGCCGGACTGGCCGAACTCGTCCACCCCCAGAGGCACCGCCGGCGCGCCGAGCGCCGACCCGAGCCAGGCCATCGCGTGCGACGCGGCGTCGTGCACGGTCACCACCGGCACCCGGTCGGCGAACGCGGACCGCAGCGCGCCCGGCACGCTGGGCACCGTCGCCGTCCGCACACCCTGGCGCAGCGTGCGCTGCCAGGCCCGGTAGAGCCGGTCCAGCGAGGTCACGTCCACCACGTGCGCGGCGACGCCCTCCTCGGCCAGTTCCGCGGCGGCGGCCAGTACCTCGGGCAGCACCGCGCCGGAGGCCGCCAGCTGCACCACCGGGGCGTCGGCCAGGTGCGGGTACGCCTGGTGCGCGTCCACCAGCCGGTACGCCCCGGCGACCACCTGCCGGCGCAGCACCGCGTCACCGAGCCGGGCGCGGGCCGCCTCGAACGGGGCCTGGTCCAGCGGGCGGGTGCTCAGCCGGAAGTAGTACGCGCCGTCCTCGGCCGGCGCGGCGGTCGCCGCCGGGGCCGACCCGCCGGCGATCTGCCCGAGCGCGTCGCAGAGCAGCCAGTCCAGACTCGTCGCGAACGCCGGCTCGACGAAGGTCACCCCGGGCAGCTCCAGGCCGACGGAGGCGGCGATGGTGGACTGGTGGGCGCCACCCTCCGGGGCCAGCGTGATGCCCGACGGGGTGCCGGCGACCACGAACCGGGAGCCGGAGTAGGTGCCGTACAGGAACGCGTCCAGGCCCCGCAGCACGAACGGGTCGTAGACCGTGCCCACCGGCAGCAGCGGCTGCCCGGACAGGTCCCAGGACAGGCCGAGCTGGCCGAGCAGCAGGAACAGGTTCATCTCCGAGATGCCCAGCTCGATGTGCTGCCCGGCGGGGCTCTCCGTCCAGCGCAGCATCCGGTCCTCGGTCCAGGAACGCTGCTCGGTGGGGGCGAACACCCCGGTCTTGTTGATGAAACCGGCGAGGTTGGTGGAGGTGGCCACGTCCGGCGCCGTCGTCACCAGGTAGCGCCCGACCTCCCGGTCGCGAGCCAGGTCCACCAGCACCCGACCGAAGACCTCCTGCGTGGAGATCGGCTTGGCTGCGCGTACTCCCGTGCTTTCCGGAACGGTGACCCCCAGCGCCCGCTCGCGGGGCGCGCGGGACAGCGCCTCCCGGCGGGCGCCGGCCCGGATGCCGGCCGGTGACGCCGGGTCGAGGCGGTCCCACTCGGTCTCCGCGGTCAACCCCTGCGCGGCCCGCAGCGTGTCGACCTGCTCGCTGCTGAGCAGCGCCGAGTGGTTGCGCGGGTTGCCGGCGATGGGCAGACCCCAACCCTTCACGGTGTACGCGAAGACGACGCTGGGCCGGTCGGTGACCGCGTCGCACTGGGCGTACGCGTCGAGCATCGCCTGCAGGTCGTGCCCGCCGAGGTCGGTGACGAGCGGGCCCAGCTCCTCGTCGGCAATGCCCTCGACGAAGGCGCCCACCGCAGCGGGGGCGCCGTCCAGGAACTGCTTGCGCAGCGCCGGGCCAACCAGCCCGAACAGCGACTGGTACTGCTCGTTGGGCATCGCGTCGATCCAGTCGCGCAGCACCTCGCCGCCCGGCCGGGCGTACGCCTCGGCGAGCCGCCGGCCGTACTTGACCTCCACGACGTGCCAGCCGGCGGCCTCGAACTGGCCGCGCCACTGGTTGATCCGGATGCCGGGCACCACCCGGTCCAGCGACTGGCGGTTGAAGTCGACCAGCCACATGACGTTGCCCAGGCCGGTCGTGGCCGGGTCGGCGACAGCCTCCCAGATGTTGCCCTCGTCCAGCTCGGCGTCGCCGATCAGCGCGACGAACCGGGAGTGCGGGCGCGCGCCGAAGTGCGCGTCCACGTACCGGCGGGTGGCGGCGGCGAAGAGCGGCGCCGCCGCGCCGAGACCGACCGAGCCGGTGGAGAAGTCCACCTCGTCGGGATCCTTGGTACGCGACGGGTACGACTGGAGGCCGCCGCGGGCCCGCAGCCGCGGCAGGTACGAGCGGTCCAGGTTGCCCAGCAGGTACTGGATGGCGTGGAACACCGGGGAGGCGTGCGGCTTGACCGCCACCCGGTCCTCCGCGTCCAGGTGCGCGAACCAGAGCGCGGTCATCGCGGTGACCAGTGAGGCGCTGGACGCCTGGTGCCCGCCGACCTTCACGCCGTCGCCGGTGACCCGGTCGTGGTTGGCGGCGTCCACGACCCGGGTGGCGAGCCAGAGCACCCGCCGCTGGATCTCGTCGAGGACATCGAGGTCGTGCTGGTTCACGGTGACTCCATCCGGGCGTCGCCGTTGACGCCCTCGCGAGGGGATGCGGTTTGCACGGCGAACGGGCTGACGCATGCTGCGCCAGCCCGTTCGTCCCTACGGATCAGCCCTGGACGCCGAGGCGCTCCAGGACGAGTTCGCGGACGGTCTTCGCGTCGGCCTGACCACGGGTGGTCTTCATGACCGCGCCGACCAGCGCGCCGGCCGCGGCGACCTTGCCGCTACGGATCTTGTCGGCGATGTCGGGGTTGGCGGCGATCGCCTCGTCCACCGCGGCGGTGAGGGCGCCGGTGTCCGACACGACCTCCAGGCCCCGGTTGGTCATGATCTCGGTGGGCGAGCCCTCGCCGTCGACCACGCCCTCCAACACCGCGCGGGCCATCTTGTCGTTGAGCTTCCCGGCGTCGACCAGGCCCTGCAACTCGGCGACCTGGGCCGGGGTGGCACCGATGTCGGCGAGCTCCACGCCGCTCTCGTTGGCCCGGCGGGACAGCTCGCCGAGCCACCACTTGCGGGCGGCGGCCGGCGTGGTGCCGGCGGCGACGGTCGCCTCGATCAGCTCGACCGCGCCGGCGTTCAGCACCGACTGCATGTCCAGGTCGGACAGCCCCCACTGCTGCTGGAGCCGGCGCCGGTGCACCCGGGGCAGCTCCGGCAGGGCGGCCTTCAGCTCGGCGACCCAGGCCGGGTCCGGTGCGATCGGCACCAGGTCCGGCTCCGGGAAGTACCGGTAGTCGGTCGCGGTCTCCTTGGAGCGCCCCGGGGTGGTGTCCCCGGTCTCCTCGTGGAAGTGCCGGGTCTCCTGCGTGATCCGGCCGCCGGCGTCCAGCACCGAGGCCTGCCGCAGCATCTCCGAGCGGACCGCCCGCTCCACCGAACGCAGCGAGTTGACGTTCTTGGTCTCGGTGCGGGTGCCCCACTCCTGACCCGGCAGGTTGAGGGAGGTGTTCACGTCACAGCGCAGGGAACCCTCCTCCATCCGCACGTCCGAGACGCCGAGGGTGCGGATCACGTCCCGCAGCTCGGTGACGTACGCCCGGGCCACGTCGGGGGCGAGCGCGCCGGTGCCCGGAATGGGCTTGGTGACGATCTCGACCAGCGGAATGCCGGCCCGGTTGTAGTCGACCAGCGACTCGGTCGCGCCGTGGATGCGGCCGGTGGCGCCGCCGACGTGCAGCGTCTTGCCGGTGTCCTCCTCGAGGTGCACCCGCTCGATCTCGATCCGCACCGTCTCGCCGCCGACCTCGACGTCCAGGTAGCCGTCGACGCAGATCGGCTCGTCGTACTGGCTGATCTGGAAGTTCTTCGGCATGTCCGGGTAGAAGTAGTTCTTCCGGGCGAATCGGCACCACTCGGCGATGGAGCAGTTCAGCGCCAGACCGATCCGGATGATCGCCTCGATGGCCGCCTTGTTGGCCACCGGCAGCGCCCCGGGCAGGCCCAGGCAGACCGGGCAGACCCGGGTGTTCGGCTCGCCACCGAAGTCGGTCGGGCAGCCACAGAACATCTTGGTGTTCGTGCCCAGCTCGACGTGGGTCTCCAGGCCGATCACCGGTTCGTAGCGCGCGACGACCTCGTCGTACGCGGGCAGCGTCGTCGTCATTCGGGCTCCTGCCTCACAGTGCCGGTGGGGTGAACGTGCCGACCGCGGACTCCAGCGCGGCGGCGACCCGGTACATCCGGTCGTCGGCCATCGTCGGGGCCATCACCTGGAGGCCGACGGGCAGCCCCTCGGACAGGCCGCAGGGCACCGAGATGCCCGGCCCGCCGTACAGGTTGGTCGGGATGGTGAACAGGTCGGCCAGGTACATCTGGTACGGGTCGGCGGTGCGCGCGCCGATCGGGAACGCCACCGACGGGGTGGTCGGCGAGATCAGCGCGTCGACCCGCTCGAACGCGGCGGTGAAGTCCCGCGTGATCAGCGTCCGAACCTTCTGCGCCTGCCCGTAGTAGGCGTCGTAGTAACCCGACGACAGGGCGTACGTGCCGATCATGATGCGGCGCTTGACCTCCGGGCCGAAGCCGGCCTCCCGGGTCAGCGACATGACCTCCTCCAGCGACCGGTTGCCGTCGTCGCCGACCCGCAGGCCGAAGCGGACGCCGTCGAACCGGGCCAGGTTGGAGGAGCACTCGCTCGGCGCGATCAGGTAGTACGCGGGCAGCGCGTGGACGAACGTCGGGCAGGACACGTCGACGATCTCCGCGCCCAGCTTCGCGAGGGCGTCGACCGCCTCGCGGAACGCGGCCATCACACCCGGCTCGGCGCCCTCGCCGACGAACTCGCTGACGATGCCGAGCCGTACGCCGGTCAGGTCACCGGTCGCGCCGAGCTTCGCCGCGGCCACCACGTCCGGCACGGGCTGCGGGATCGAGGTGGAGTCGCGCGGGTCGTGTCCGGCGATCACCTGGTGCAGCAGGGCCGCGTCGAGCACCGTACGGGCGCACGGGCCGGGCGTGTCCAGCGACGAGGAGAAGGCGACCAGGCCGTAGCGGGAGGTGCCGCCGTAGGTGGGCTTCACGCCGACGGTGCCGGTGACCGCGCCGGGCTGGCGGATCGAGCCGCCGGTGTCCGAGCCGATCGCCAGCGGCGCCTCGTACGCGGCCAGCGCGGCGGCGCTGCCACCGCCCGAGCCGCCCGGGATCCGGCTGAGGTCCCACGGGTTGTGCGTCGGGCCGTACGCCGAGTATTCGGTGGAGGAGCCCATCGCGAACTCGTCCATGTTCGTCTTGCCGAGCATGACCGTGCCGGCCTCGCGCAGCCGCTGCACGATCGTCGCGTCGTACGGCGGGCGCCAGCCCTCCAGGATCTTCGAACCCACCGTGGTCGGCACGCCCCGGGTGGCCAGCACGTCCTTCACCGCGACCGGCACGCCGGCCAGCGGACCCAGCTCCTCGCCGGCGGCCCGGCGCTCGTCCACCGCGCGGGCAGCGTCCAGCGCGCCGTCGGTGTCGACGTGCAGGAAGGCGTGCACCCGGTCGTCGACCGCGGCGATCCGGTCCAGGTGGGCCCGGGTCACCTCGACGGCGGAGGTCTCGCCGCCGGCGACCAGGGCGGCGATCTCCGCGGCGGTCATTCTGGTCAGGTCACTCACGAGGCCACATCCTCACTCAGGATCCGCGGTACGCGGAACCGCTGGTCCTCGGCGTCGGGTGCACCCGACAGCGCCTCCTGCGGGGTCAGGCACGGCGTGACCACGTCCTCGCGGAAGATGTTGGTCAGCGGCACCGAGTGCGAGGTCGGCGGGATGTCCGCCGCGGCGACCTCGCCGACCTGGGCGACCGCCTGGAGGATCACGTCGAGCTGGCCGGCGAAGGTGTCCAGCTCCTCCTCGGTGACGGCGAGCCGCGACAGGCGCGCCAGGTGCGCGACCTCCTCGCGGGAGATGGCGGCCATCCGTGCCCCCTTCTGATGTCCTGCTGGTCGGGCGGTGTGCCGATCGCGCGACGGGTGGAGCGTGACGCGCGGTGACCGGAGCGAGTCTATTGTTCCGCTCCGGTGCCGCGTCCACGACTCCCCCTCCGCCAGCCGGTCGCGCCGGGTCGGTGGGCGGTCAGCGGGTGGAACGACGGCCGGCGTCGGGCTCCGGGCCGCCGCTCGGCCGGACCGGTCGGTACCGGGCCAGCCAGGTGACCAGCTCCTCGGCGGGCATCGGCCGGGCGTAGAACCAGCCCTGCGCGGCGTCGCAGCCGGCGGCGTGCAGCATCCGCCAGGTCCGCTCGTCCTCCACGCCCTCGGCGACCACCCGCAGCCCCAGCGCCCCGGCCAGCTCGATCATCGACCGGACGATCGCCGCGTCGTCGGCGTCGTCGGCCATGCCCAGCACGAACGAGCGGTCCACCTTCACCTCGGACAGCGGTAGCCGGCGCAGGTGCTGGAGGGAGGAGTATCCGGTGCCGAAGTCGTCCAGGGCGATGGCCACCCCGATCCTGTGCAGCCGGGAGATGGTGGCCAGGACCCGGCGCGGGTCGGCCATCAGGGCACCCTCGGTGATCTCCAGTTGCAGTCGCTCGGCCGGCACCCCGTAGCGGGCCAGCCGGTCGGCGATCTGGTCGGCGATCTCGCCGGTGTGCAGGTCACGCACGCTCACGTTCAGCGCCGCCCGCAACCCGAGACCGGCCGCCGACCACTTGGCGAGCTGCTCCACCACGTCGTCGACCACCCGCCGGGTGAGCAGCCGCATCACCGCGCTCTGCTCGGCGACCCGGATCAGCTCCTCCGGGTCGACCATTCCCCGCCGCGGGTGCCGCCAGCGCAGCAGCGCCTCGACGCCGACCACCTCGCCGGTCGCGATGGCGATCTGCGGCTGGTAGTACATGGTGATCTCACCGGCGTCGTCGGCGGGCTCACCGCCGGGGTGCGCCCACCCGGTCGGCCCGAGCGGCTGGTCCGGCGTGCCCGGCCCGACCTCGCGTCGCGGACCGCCGCCGTCAGCCAGCGCGGGCACCGGGGCGCCGTTCGGCGATCGCCGCCCGTTCCCCCCGGCGCGCCGGTCCCGCCCCGGACCCGGGCGGGTGCCGGTGACCGTGGCGCGGGTGTTCCGGCCCCGGATCGGGTCGGCGCCGGTGGCGATCCGGTTGATCAGCTCGTCGGCGTGCACCAGCT
>NZ_RCVI01000450.1:0-6996 GCF_003667455.1 Micromonospora sp. CV4
CGCCCACCACGCCGCCTCCGCCCACCACCCCGCCGCCGACGGAACCACCCACCGGCGGCCTGCCGAAGCACCTGCTCACCGGCTACTGGCACAACTTCGACAACCCTGCCGTCGAGCTGCGGCTGCGCGACGTCCCCGCCGAGTACGACCTCGTCGCGGTCGCCTTCGCCGAGGCCACCGCGACGCCGGGGGCGCTGACCTTCGGCGTCGACCCGGGGCTCGCCGCGGCGCTCGGCGGCTACACCGACGCGGACTTCACCGCCGACGTGCGCACCCTGCACTCCCGGGGCAAGCGGGTGATCCTCTCGGTCGGCGGTGAGACCGGCCGGGTCACGGTCAACGACGCCGCCTCGGCCACCGCGTTCGCCGACACCGCCGCCGCGCTGATCGCCCGCTACGGCTTCGACGGCATCGACATCGACCTGGAGAACGGGCTCAACCCGACCTACATGGCGCAGGCGCTGCGCGCGCTCCGGGCCAGGGTCGGCGCCGGCCTGATCATCGCGATGGCGCCGCAGACCATCGACATGCAGTCCCCGGGCGGCGGCTACTTCAAGCTGGCCCTGGACATCAAGGACATCCTCACCGTGGTCAACACCCAGTACTACAACTCCGGGGCGATGCTCGGCTGCGACCAGAACGCCGCGTACGCCCAGGGCACGGTGAACTTCATCGTCGCGCTGGCGTGCATCCAACTGGAGGCGGGGCTCCGGCCCGACCAGGTCGGCCTCGGCCTGCCCGCCGGTCCCGGCGCGGCCGGCGGGGGCATCGTCGCGCCCAGCGTCGTCAACGCGGCGCTGGACTGCCTGGCCCGGGGCACCAACTGCGGCAGCTTCCGGCCGCCGCGCACCTACCCCGGCATTCGCGGCGCGATGACCTGGTCGGTGAACTGGGACGTCAGCAACGGCAACGGTTTCGCCCGTACGGTTGCCCCGCACCTGGACACCCTGCCCTGAGCCGACCCCACCCCCGGCACGGGCGGACGCGGATCAGCGACCGGCGGTCACCGACCGCCGGTCGTCGCGCTCCCGGCGTCGGCGCATCTTGCGGATCACCCAGGTGGCCACCATGACGACGAAGACCGCGACGATCCCGTAGTTGAACCAGTCGCTGTAGCGTTCGACGTCCTGCCAGCGGCTGCCCAGCGCGTAACCGGCCCCGACGATGAGCGCGTTCCACACCCCGCTGCCGATCGTGGTGAGCAGGATGAACTCGCCCAGCGGCATCCGGTTCGCCCCGGCCGGAACGGAGACCAGGCTGCGGACCACCGGCACCACCCGGCCGATCAGCACCGCCCACCGGCCGTGCCGTTCGAACCACTCGTCGGCCTTCTCCAGGTCGTCGCGGTCCACCAGGGGGATGCGGTCGAGCCAGCGCTTGAGCCGCTCCTCACCCAGTGCCGCGCCGAGCCAGTAGAGCACCAACGCACCGACCAGCGAGCCGACCGTCGCGGCCACCACCACGAGCACCACGTTGAAACGGCCCTCGCTGGCCAGGTAGCCGGCGAGGGCCAGCACGATCTCGCTGGGAATGGGCGGGACGATGCTCTCCAGCGCCACCAGCAGCGCCACCCCGACCGGGCCCATCCCCTCGATCACGGTGGCCACCCAACCGGTCAGCCCGGTGAACTTGGCCGGGTCGACATTCTGGGCGAGCGCCATGGTCGTCCTTCCGAGTCGGCGGCCGGGGATCAGATGGTCATACCCGATGGGCGCTTCGCCACACCTGCCGGTGAGTCGGGCCACACCGCCGTGCCGGTCAGTGCTCCGGGTGCAGCGCGGTGTCGGCCGGCCCCTGCCGCCAACCGGTGAACACCACGGTGAGGCCGGCGCGGACCGGCGCGCAGCAGAACGGCCCGGCCATGGCCTCGGCCTCCGGGTCCAGCGGGGCGAGGCGGACGAACCGCCACGGTTCGTCGTCCACCCGGGCGCGGACGGTCAGCGCGTCGCCCGCCCGGCTCACCCGGACGGTCACCTCCCGACCCGCCCACTCCGGCACCGGCGCCACCGACCAGTCGGAGAACTCCCGGGTCACCACCGCGCCGAGTTGGAGTTCGCCGTCGCTCACCTCGACGCCCGCCTTGGTCCAGTTCCGCTCGTCCACCCGGACCAGCGCACCGGCCTGGTCGAACTGCCCGGTGAGGTCGAGCCGGAAGCTCACCTCCATGGCGCTGCCGACCGCCAGCGGGGCCAGCAGGGCGGGCCCGTTGTCGTGCACGAACCCGTAGCTGGTCCGCCGCCAGAAGTCACTCTCCGCCGCCGGTTCGACGATCAGCTCTCCGGCCGGTCCCTCCTCGGTGCGGACCGGCGGATACAGCCAGCCGCCCCGGGCCCAGTCCAACGGTTCACTCGGCGGTACGAGGTCGATCTCCATGACCGGCACGGTACCGGCCGAGAGCGACCGTCCGGGCTCCGCCGCCCGCCGGCCGGGTTTGCCACGGTGATCGACCGGAGAAGTTCATCCGGCATGGGTGACCGTTGGTATTCCGAAGCCGTCGTCTACTGCCTCGACATCGACACGTACGCCGACTCCGACGGCGACGGCGTCGGTGACATCCGTGGCCTGATCGGGCGGCTGGACTACCTGGCCCGGCTGGGCGTGACCTGCCTGTGGCTGCACCCGATCCACCCGTCGCCGAACCGCGACGACGGCTACGACGCCACCGACTTCTACAACGTGGACCCGCGCTTCGGCACCCTCGGCGACTTCGCGGAACTGCTGCACCAGGCGCAGAACCGGGGCATCCGCGTGATCATCGACCTGGTGGTCAACCACACCTCCGACGAGCACCCGTGGTTCCAGTCCGCCCGCTCCTCGCCGGACTCGCCGTACCGCGACTGGTACGTCTGGTCCGACACCGAGCCGGACGACCGGCACCAGGGCATGGTCTTCCCCGGTGAGCAGAACGAGACCTGGAGCTACGACCGCACCGCCAAGGCGTGGTTCTACCACCGGTTCTACAAGTTCCAGCCGGACCTCAACTTCGCCAACCCGGAGGTCCGGGCGGAGATCAAGAAGATCATGTCGTTCTGGCTCCAGCTCGGCGTCTCCGGCTTCCGGATGGACGCGGTGCCGTTCATCATCGAGCTGACCGAGCCGGGCAACCCGAACTCGCCGAAGGACTTCGAGTTCCTCACCGAGATGCGCCAGCACGTGCAGTGGCGGCGCGGGGACGCGGTCCTACTGGCCGAGGCGAACGTCGAGCCGGACCAGCTGCCGACGTTCTTCGGTGACGCCGGCGGTTCCGGCAACCGGATCCACATGCTCTTCGACTTCATGCTCAACGGTCGACTCATGCTCGCCCTCGCCCGCCAGGACCCGGAGTCGCTGGTCGAGGCGTTGCGCGACACCCCGACGCTGCCGGTCGGTGGGCAGTGGGCGACCTTCCTGCGTAACCACGACGAGATCGACCTGTCCCGGCTCACCACCGAACAACGCAACCAGGTGTACGCGCAGTTCGGCCCGGACGAGAACATGCGCATCTACGACCGGGGCATCCGTCGCCGGCTCGCCCCGATGCTCGGCAACGACCGGCGTCGCATCGAGCTGGCGTACGCCCTGCAGTTCTCGCTGCGCGGCACGCCGGTGCTGCGCTACGGCGAGGAGATCGGGATGGGCGAGGACCTGTCGCTGCCCGGTCGGGAGGCGATCCGTACCCCGATGCAGTGGTCGTACCAGCCGAATGCCGGCTTCTCCACCGCGGACCCGGAGAAGCTGGTCCGCCCGGTCATCGACAAGGGTGAGTTCGGCTACCAGACGGTCAACGTCACGGCTCAGCGCGGTGATCCGAAGTCGCTGCTCGCCTGGTTCGAACGCATGATCCGGACGCTGCGGGAGGCGCCGGAGGTGGGCTCCGGCTCGACGACCCACATCGACGTGCCGTTGCCGGCCGGAGTGCTGGCGCACCGGGCGGACGGGCCGACCGGGACCATGGTCTTCCTGCACAACCTGGGCACCGACGACGTCGAGGTGGACCTGAGCAGCCTGGAGGCGGAGGCCGACCTGCCGAACGACGTGCTCGCCGACCGCGGCTACGGCGAGTTGGGCAAGCTCGGCGCGCTCAAGCTTTCCGGCTACGGCTACCGCTGGATCCGGCTCTGCCGGGGCGCGACCCGCTGACTCCGACAGGGACGGGTTAAGCTCCATCGATCGAGCCAAGTTACCGGGAGGTAATCATGTCGGAGGAGCCCCGCGTCGCCATCGTCACCGGAGCCGCACGCGGTATCGGTGCGGCCACCGCCCGCCGGCTGGCCGCCGACGGGATGGCCGTCGCCGTGGTCGACATCGAGGAGGCGGCCACCAAGGAGACGGTGGACGCCATCGCCGGCGCCGGCGGCCAAGCGCTCGGCGTGGGCGCCGACGTGTCCGACCGGGCCCAGGTCGAGGCGGCCGTGGAGCGGATCGCAACCGAGCTGGGCGCGCCCACCGTGCTGGTCAACAACGCCGGGGTGCTCCGCGACAACCTGCTGTTCAAGATGACCAACGCCGACTGGGACACCGTCATGGGTGTGCACCTGCGCGGCGCGTTCCTGTTCAGCCAGGCCGCTCAGAAGCACATGGTGGACCGCAGGTGGGGGCGGATCGTCAACCTCTCCAGCACCTCCGCGCTGGGCAACCGGGGCCAGGCGAACTACGCCGCCGCCAAGGCCGGTCTCCAGGGCTTCACCAAGACGCTCGCCATCGAGCTGGGGCCGTTCGGGGTGACCGTCAACGCGGTGGCGCCCGGCTTCATCGTCACCGACATGACCGCCGCCACCGCCGCCCGGATGAAGGTCGACTTCGAGGACCTGCAGAAGCACGCCGCCGCCGAGATCCCGGTGCGTCGACCGGGCCGGCCGGAGGACGTCGCGCACACCATCTCGTTCCTGGCCAGCGAGGGGGCGGGGTTCGTCTCCGGCCAGGTCATCTACGTGGCCGGCGGCCCGCGCGACTGACCCGTACTTCGTCGAGGGCGCTTCCCGTGCGGCGGGGAGCGCCCTCGACGCGTGCGCGGGGTCGGCGGCGATCGCCGACCCGCGTTTCCAGCCCGTCGGTCAGGCGGGGTCGCGGCGGGTGCGCCAGAGCCAGAACAGGCCGAGCACCGGCAGCACCAGCGGGATGTAGCCGTACCCGCTGCCGAACTGCGACCAGACCGTCTCGTCGGGGAAGAGCTCCTTGTCGGCCAGGCTCAGGATGCCGACCGCGACCACCCCGACCAGCTCCAGCGAGCAGCAGGCCAGCGCGACCCGTCGGCCGGTGTGCCCGGCGCGGGCCAGCCCCACCGCGGCAACGATGTAGATGAGCGCGGCCAGCGCGGAGAGCAGGTACGCCACCGGGGCCTCGTCGAACCTGGTGGCGATCTGGAGGCCCGCCCGGCTGGTCGCCGCGATGGCGAAGAGCAGGTAGACCGCGATCAGCAGCCGGCCCGGACCGGTGTTCGTCGCGCGTCGGGCCGGTCGTGTCTCAACCACCGAGGACCTCCCAGGTCTGCTGCAACCGGACCACCACCACCGGGGCCACCAGGCAGACCGCGCAGACGATCGCCGAACCCCAGCGGGTCGGCTCCATCCGGGCCAGCACCCAGGCGAGCGGCGGCATGCAGACCAGCGTGACCAGGTAGCCGAAGAAGGCGCCGGGCTCGCCGGGCCGTTCCCCGCCGCCGACCGCGACCAGCGCGACCGCGGCCAGCGCGAGCAGGATCAGTTCCAGTACGGCCAGGCCGGCGACCTGCACCCGGTCCGGTGGCCGGTGGCGTACCGCCGCCACCAGTGCCCACACCGCGACGAGCAGCGACAGCACGATCGACGCCGTCGCGAGGATCCCGTCCACCGGCGAGTCGGCCGCCGCCGCACTGGTCATCGGCCCCACCTGGTCGTTGCCTCGGTCACCGGCACAGCCTACTAACCGTCGTAGTACCCGAGCGATGCTGCCTCGCTGTCTTTCGCCGCTGCCCTCCGCCGCGCGAAGTCGAGCTGTCCCGGAAACGACGTGGACGTGGGCGTCCGGTCGCCGGTTGGTCGACCCGCCGCCGTCACGGCTGCTGGGGCGACTAGCGTGGATCTCGGCCGTGGCGTCGCCGCGGTGAGGGGAAACGGCGGAGGTACACGTGCTGCGGTTCGGCTTGTTCGGCACCGGTCACTGGGCGATCGAGACGCACGGGAAGGCGCTGCACGCCCACCCGGACGCGGAGTTGGTCGGGGTCTGGGGGCGTAACCCGGAGCGGGCCGCCGCGCTGGGCGAGCGGTACGGGGTGCCGGCCTTCGCCGAGGTCGACGCGTTGCTCGACGTGTGCGACGCGATCGCCGTCGCGTTGCCGCCGGACATCCAGGCCGACATCGCGACCCGGGCGGCCGCCGCCGGCCGGCACCTGCTGCTGGACAAGCCGTTGGCGCTCACCGTCGAAGACGCCGACCGGGTGGTCGAGGCAGCCGAGGCGTCCGGGGTCGCCTCGGTCGTCTTCTTCACCCAGCGGTTCCAGCCGAACGTGACCGCGTTCCTCGCCGCCACCGCGGCCGCCGGAGGTTGGCAGCACGGCCGGACCGTCGCGTTCGCCTCGATCTTCCAGGAGGGCAGCCCGTACGGCGGGTCGCTGTGGCGCCGGGAGCACGGGGCGCTCTGGGACATCGCCCCGCACGCGCTCTCCATCATCCTGCCGGTGCTGGGCAAGGTGACCCGGGTGGCCGCGATGGACGGGCCGAACGGAATGGTGCACCTGCTGCTCACCCATGACGGCGGCGCCACCAGCAGCGCTTCGCTCTCCCTCGACGCCCCGACCGAGTCGATGACCCGGGAGTTCGTGTTCTACGGCGAGAACGGCATCGAGACCGTCCCGGCCGGCGAGAACGAGCCCGCCACGGCGTTCGGCGTGGCGATCGACCAACTCGTCGAGCAGGTGCAGGCGGGCACCCGCGACCACCGCTGCGACGTCCGCTTCGGCCGCGAGGTGGTCGCCATCCTGGCCGCCGCCGAAACCGCCCGCACCGAATCCCGCACCATCCCCCTCCCGTAACCCCCCAC
>NZ_RCVI01000452.1:0-6716 GCF_003667455.1 Micromonospora sp. CV4
GGGGTGGGCTTCGGGGTCGGGCTGGGAATGACCCGCGCGGGGGCGGCGTCACGGTCCAGCGACCGGGAGGCTCGCTCGTCGGCGATGGCGGCACGGTCGGCCACCGCCTCGGCCAGCGGCTCGACGGGGCGAGGGGTGTCCTCGCCGCCCCGGGCGGTGGTGACGGCGACGAGGCTCAGGCAGCAGGTGACACCGGTGGCCAGGGCCACCCGGAGCGGGGTCGAGCCCAGCAGGGAGCGCCGGGATGGCTCCGGGGCTCGGTGACGGCCGATCGTCCGTTCGGTTGATGCGGCGTCGCTCGAGCGGGTGGTCGGGCGGGCGTCGGTCAGCTTCTCGTCGGCGGGGTCGTCGCGATGCACTCGCCGAGGCTAGAGAACCGTGTGCCCGATGCCATCGGCTCGTACGGTGGCATGCGCCACAATTTGTCACGATCTTGGTGACATTAAAGGGCAAGCGCTTCGCAATGCTGATCAACCGCACTGTTCGGGCTAGCCGGTTATTCCCGATTCGCCGGGCCAATGCGGTCTCGGCCGGTGTCGGCGGCGTCCGTTCCGGCCATCCGCCAGGCCTCACCTTTCCGGCCGATGCCCACCCCGCCGAACGACCGGCACGTCGACTCGGCCGTTCGGCGCACCGGCGACCCGGACGGCGACGGGTCAGTGCCGGCCGTTCTCCGCCGGGGTGACGGTCAGCCGGTGCCGGCTGTTGTCGCCGCTGGAGAACGGCCAGAGCCGGTCGGCGTACTCGACCAGGTCGGCCAGCTGCTGCCGGCTCAGGCCGGCGGAGGAGATGGAGGCGTGCACGTCGGCCCGGTACCGGCCGTCGTCGTCGCGCCCCAGCTTCGCCTCGGCCCGCACCTGGACGGTGTGCGCCTCGTCGGTGATCTCTCCGGCCGCCTCGACCGCCGCGTGGTGCAGGCAGGACGCGAACGCCGCCGCCAGCAACTGCTCCGGCCTCAACCCGGTGCAGTGCGCCGCCAGCGGCGAGGCCAGCGCGGAGGAGAGTCCGCCATCGTCGGTGCGTACGTGGCCGCCCTCGGCGGTCGCGGTGGCCTCATGCAGCCAGGAACTCGGGTCCGGCATCGCGTTCCTCCCGTCGCTCACCCGCCCGACTTCCCGGCCGCCGCCCGGCGAAACGCCGCGGAGCGCGCGGTCAGCGCCCGCCGGACCGGTCGGGCCCGTCGGCCACCCGCACCGCCTCGGTGGCCTCCATCGCGGCCTGCTCGGTCCACGGCGACGTCGGAGTCGACTGGCGCGGGCTGGGCACCAGCATCGGCACGTACACCCGGGCGTCCACGGCCTCGGCCAGCAGCAGCGCGGCGACCAGGCTGGTCGGACGCTCCGACGGGTCCTCGGCCAGGCAGGAGCGGCACAGCTCGGCCACCTCCGGCGGGAGCCCGTCGATCTCGGGCAGTGGCTCCGGCGGCCGGCGGCGGCGTGCGCCGAGCAGCTCGCTGGTGCTGTCCGCCGCGTACGGCAGCCGGCCGGTGAGGCAGTAGTAGAGCAGCACGCCGAGCGCGTACATGTCGGCCGCCGGGGTGGCCGGCGCACCCTCGAACTGCTCGGGTGCCAGGTATGCGGGGGTGCCGACGAGCATCCCCTCCGGCATCGGCTCCGGCGCGCCGGCCGGGGTGGCGATGCCGAAGTCGAGCACCTTCACCCCGGAGGGCGTGAGCATGACGTTCGCCGGCTTGACGTCGCGGTGCACGATGCCGCTCGCGTGCGCGGCAGCCAGCGCGGCGCCCACCTCCGCGCAGACCCGTACCGAGATCCGCCAGTCCAGCGGGCCGGCCCGCAGGTGCGCGGCGAGCGTCTCGCCCTCGGCCAGCTCCATCACGATGTACGGCACCCGGCGACCGGGCAGCGCGGAGGAGGAGGTGCCGAAGTCGTGCACGCTCGCCACGTTCGGGTGCACCAGGCGCGCCGCGGAGCGGGCCTCGGCCTGGATGCGCTCCACCGGGCCGTGCTGGCCGTCCACGCCCGGCGAGATCAGCTTCACCGCGACCGGCCGGTCGAGCACGCGGTCGTGGGCCCGCCACACCTCGGACATCCCGCCAATGCCGATGCGCCGTTCGAGCCGGTATCGCCCGTCCAGCGTGCGCATCGACCGCTCCTCGCCCTCGTACCGCCGACGGCGGTTGCTTCCGGTTGCGGTACCCGGGCTCCGAGCTGGGCAAACCGTCGAGAAGATCGCGACCCGTCGAGGCCGGTGCACTCGCTGCGGCGCGCCGGTGGGTGCGGTAGCTTGCGAGCCAGAGCCGGCATCACCCAACGTGCCGGCACGGTCACCCGAGGGGACGCCGCGATGGGCGAGGTCACCGTACGCTTCGTCGGCGGGCCCGCTGACGGCCTGGTCCGGGACGTGCCGGCCGGGCCGGACGGCGCCCCGCCGCGGCGCTGGATCATGCGGCACCCGGACGGCACCGGGCCGGTGCAGGCCGGCCCCGACCACCTCTACGAGCGCGATCGGCCCGACGACGCGGGCGGCTGGAGCATGCGGTTCGTGCGCACCGATCCGCTCGGGGTGTCCGAGTGACTCGGGGCCGGGGCTGACCGGCGGTGACACCGACCCGCCGTCGGCCCGCCCGCACAGCTGGCACACAGGCGCCGCAGAGGCGTGGCACAGGCGCCACGCCCACGATGGGGGACATGGTCATGGACCGGCAGGCCACGCCCAGCCGGATCGAGCTACGCCGCCCCGACGGCGAGCCGGTCCGGGTGCTGGTGGTCGATGACGAGCCGACGCTGACCGATCTGCTGTCGATGGCGCTGCGCTACGAGGGCTGGCAGGTACGCAGCGCCGGCAACGGCATGGCGGCGTTGAACACCGCGCGGCAGTTCAAGCCGGACGCCGTGGTGCTCGACGTGATGCTGCCCGACCTGGACGGCTTCCAGGTGCTGCGCCGGCTACGCGAGCAGTCGCCCACCCTTCCGGTGCTCTTCCTGACGGCCCGGGACGCGGTCGAGGAGCGCATCGCCGGGCTGACCGTCGGCGGCGACGACTACGTCACCAAGCCGTTCAGCCTGGAGGAGGTGATCGCCCGGCTGCGCGCCCTGCTGCGCCGCTCCGGCTTCGCGGTCGCCACGCGGGAGGAGGCGGTGCTGACCGTCGGCGACCTCAGCCTGGACGAGGACAGCCACGAGGTCCGGCGGGACGGCCACCTGATCACCCTGACCGCGACCGAGTTCGAGCTGCTGCGCTTCCTGATGCGCAACCCACGGCGGGTGCTCAGCAAGGCCCAGATCCTCGACCGGGTGTGGAACTACGACTTCGGCGGCCAGGCCAACGTCGTCGAGCTGTACATCTCGTACCTGCGCAAGAAGATCGACGCCGGCCGGGCGCCGATGATCCACACGTTGCGCGGCGCGGGCTATGTCCTCAAGCCGGCCGAGTGACCCGGGCCGCCGGCCGGTGCGCGCCGCCCGCCGGTGGCTGGCCGGCCGGTCGTTGCGTACCCGACTGGTGTTCGCCCTGGTCGCGTTGCTCGCGCTGGTCAGCGTCGCCATCGGCGGGCTCACCACGGTGGCGCTGCGGCAGTTCCTGATCGACCGGCTCGACGCCCAACTGGCCCCCGCCACGGTGATGCGGGGCGCCGGGCGGCCGGCCTTCCCGGGCACCGGGCCGGCCATCCCACCCGGACTGCCGCCCGGCACCGTGGTGGCCAACATCGCCGGCGGTCGCGTGACGGCCGCGTCCACGCTGACCCGCAGCCCGTCCAGCGAGGACCCGTTCCCCGACGAGCAACCCGTACCGGCCGACGAGGTCGCCGCCCTGGCCGCCCTGCCGGTCGGCGCCGAGCCGCGCACCGTCGACCTCGGCGACCGCGGCGACTACCGGGCCGTCGCCCGGCAGTTCCGCGACGGTCGGGTACGCGTCGTCGCGCTGCCGCTGGCCGGTGTGCGGGAGACCGTCTGGTGGATGGTCGCCGCGCAGGCCGGGGTGGCCACCGTCGGGCTGCTCATCGCCGGGGGCGCCGGCGCGCTGATCGTCCGGGCCACGCTGCGACCGCTGAACCGGGTGGCCGCCACCGCCACCCGGGTCACCGAGCTGCCGCTGGACCGGGGCGAGGTGGCGCTCGCCGTGCGGGTCCCGGCCGCGGACACCGATCCGCGTACCGAGGTCGGCCAGGTCGGCGCCGCGCTGAACCGGATGCTCGGCCACGTCGCCGACGCGCTCGCCGCCCGGCAGGCCAGCGAGACCCGGGTACGCCAGTTCGTCGCCGACGCCAGCCACGAGCTGCGCACCCCCCTCGCCGCGATCCGCGGGTACGCCGAGGTGGCCCGCCGCGGCCGCGACGAGGTACCCGCCGACGTGGCGCACGCGCTGCGCCGGGTGGAGTCGGAGAGCACCCGGATGACCAGCCTCGTCGACGACCTGCTGCTGCTGGCCCGCCTCGACACCGGCCGCCCGCTCGCGGTCGACCCGGTCGACCTGTCCGCCCTGGTGGTGGACGCGGTCAGCGACGCGCACGTGGCCGGCCCGGAGCACCGCTGGCAGCTCGACCTGCCCGAGGTGGTGATCCGGGTCCCCGGCGACGCCGCACGGCTGCACCAGGTGGTGGCGAACCTGCTCGCCAATGCCCGGGTGCACACCCCGCCCGGCACGGTCGTGACGACCACGCTGACCGTCGCGGGGAACGCGGCCGTGCTCACCGTCGCCGACGACGGGCCCGGCGTGCCGGCGGAGCTGCAACCGGAGATGTTCGAGCGGTTCGCCCGTGGCGACAGCTCCCGGTCCCGGGCGCACGGCAGCACCGGCCTCGGCCTGGCGATCGTCGCGGCGGTCGTGGAGGCCCACCACGGGACGGTCGGCGTGGACAGCCGGCCGGGCCGGACCGTGTTCACCGTCCGGCTGCCGAATGCCACAGCTGACGCATAGTCGGCTCACGGCAGCGGGCCAGGCCAGCGACCAAGGCTGGCCGCATGGACAGAACAGACACCCTGCTGACGACGCCCGACGTGGCGGGTCCGCCACCGCCGGCCACGCGCACCGAGGACGAGCACCCGCCGCCGGCGGCGGAGCGCCGCTCCCCGGCCTGGGCCAGGCCCGCGCTGGCGGTGCTGCTGCTGGCCACCGGCCTGCTCTACCTCTGGGGCCTGGGCGCCTCCGGCTGGGCCAACTCGTTCTACGCGGCGGCAGTGCAGGCCGGCTCGGTCAGCTGGAAGGCGTTCCTCTACGGCTCGTCGGACGCGGCCAACTCGATCACCGTGGACAAGACGCCGGCGTCGTTGTGGCTGATGGCCCTGTCGGTACGCGTCTTCGGCCTCAACAGCTGGGCCATGCTCGTCCCGCAGGCGCTGTGCGGGGTCGCCTCGGTCGGTGTCCTCCACGCGACCGTGCAGCGCTGGTACGGCCCGGCGGCCGGCCTGATCGCCGGCGCGGTGCTCGCGGTCACCCCGGTGGCGACGCTGATGTTCCGGTTCAACAACCCCGACGCGCTGCTCATCCTGCTGCTGGTCGCCGGCGCGTACGCCACCGTCCGGGCGGTGGAGACGGCCAGCACCCGGTGGATCGTGCTCGCCGGCGTGCTGGTCGGCTTCGGCTTCCTGACGAAGATGCTCCAGGCGTTCCTGGTGGTGCCGGTCTTCGCCGGGGCCTACCTGCTGGCCGCGCCGACCGGGCTGTGGCGGCGGGTCCGGCAGTTGCTGCTGGCCGGTTTGGCGGTGGTGGTATCCGCCGGCTGGTGGGTGGCGATCGTGGAGCTGGTTCCGGTCGGTGCCCGACCGTACATCGGCGGGTCGCAGGGCAACAGCATCCTGGAGCTCACCCTCGGCTACAACGGCCTCGGCCGGATCACCGGCGACGAGGTGGGCAGCGTCGGCGGCGGACGGCCGGGCGGAGGCGGCGGCCCGTTCGAGGGGCGGACCGGCCTGCTGCGGATGTTCGGGGGCGAGGTCGGCGGTCAGATCTCCTGGCTGCTGCCGGCCGCGCTGATCCTGCTGGTCGCCGGCCTGCTGCTGGCCGGCCGGGCGGCCCGCACCGACCGCACCCGGGCCGGGCTGCTGCTCTGGGGCGGCTGGCTGCTGGTCACCGGCCTGATCTTCAGCTTCATGTCCGGGATCTTCCACGCCTACTACACGGTGGCGCTCGCCCCGGCGGTCGGCGCGCTGGTCGGCATCGGCGTGACGCTGCTCTGGCGGCAGCGCCGCCCACTGCCCGAGGCGGGCGATGCTCCGGCCGCCGGCCCGCGTTGGCAGCGGTGGCGTCCGCTGGCCGCCACGGTGACGCTCGCCGGCACGCTCGTGGTCACCGTCTGGTGGGCGTGGGTGCTGCTCGGACGCAGCCCCGACTGGTACCCGTCGCTGCGCACCGCCGTGCTGGTCGCCGGCCTCGTCGGCACGACGCTGCTCCTGTTGAGCACCCGACTGTCCCGCCGGCTGGTGCCGGTGGCGCTGGGCCTGGCTGCGGCGTCGGCGCTGGCCGGGCCTGCGGCGTACGCAGCACAGACCGCCGCGACCCCGCACACCGGCTCGATCCCGAGTGCCGGCCCGAGCGTGGCGGGCGGCTTCGGCCGCGGTGGCTTTCCGGGTGGGCGACCGCCCGGCGGTATGCCGGCCGGTGGCCAACTCCCCACCAACCCGGGTGACGGCCAGAACGGCGGGCAGGCTCCGGGCTTCCCGGATGGCGGCGGCCGGAACGGCGGGCAGGCGCCCGGCTTCACCGGCGGTGGCCGTGACGGCGGTCAGCAGTTCGGCCTCCCGGGCGGCCGTCAGGGC
>NZ_RCVI01000329.1:0-6695 GCF_003667455.1 Micromonospora sp. CV4
GCCGGCGGGGGGGCCGGGCGAGGTCGGGCCCGGTGCGGCGGGCGCCGTCGGGCGGCGGCGACGCAGCAGGAGTACGCCCACAGCGGCGAGCAGCAGCAGGAGGAGCAGCCCGCCGACGATCGGCAGCCAGGGAAACCCGCCTTCGCCGGCGGCGGCGACCGGTGAGGCCGACGGTCGGGGCGGCGCCTCGGCGACGGCCCGCAGCTCGGTCGGCTTGTCCTGGTTGGAGTCCACCTTCCAACTGACCGACCGGCCGTTGACGGTGCCATTGGAGTCGATCACCCGCCCGGGAAACGTCACCGAGATCTCGAACGACATCAGTTTGAGAAAAGCCTGTTGCTGTTGCGGATTCTGCTCGGCCATTTTTCCGCCGTATTTGGCCGGGTCCAGCGGCAACGTGAAGCGGTAGAAATCGCCGTCCCGGACCAGTTTGACGCTCTCGCTGTCGAAGGTCGCCAGCGGCGCCTTGCGGTAACTGATCTGGGTGCCGAACAGTTTGTCGTCGTCGTAGCCGGTCTCCTCGCCGGGCGGCAGCGCGGGAATGTTCTGCCGCAGCTCCGCGAACGCCGCTGGGATGTTCTTGTTCCGCGAGGTCAGCAGGGACTTCTGGGCGGTCAGCAGCAGCTGCCCGTCGACCGTGTCGTCGGCGTTGACGGTCAGCCCCATGTTGAGCTGCATGCAGCCGCTCAGAACGGCGAGAAGGAGGAGACACACCGCGACGCGGAGTGCCTTACCGCGGTTGACTCTCCTGTTCATGGAATCAGTGTGTGTGATCGCTTTCACACGGACAGTCAGCGATCGGTCACAACGCAGTCGCCGATCTTACCGGCGTGCTGTCACGTTCGGCTGAAGCCGACGCCGACGCAAATGACTACTCTGGAGTCTTGGGCCCGGCGCGGTTTTTCACGCGGATCGGCGCTACATCTGGTCGCGGTGTCACAGGCCCGTCCTAGGCTCGGGAAATGATCGTGATCGCGTGCGTGCTGCTGGTGGACCCCGATGGACGACTGTTGCTGCAACTACGCGACGGCAACGCCCGCTACCACCCCAACGTGTGGGGGTTGCCCGGTGGGCACGCCGAGGTGGGGGAGACGCCGGAGCAGACCGCCGAGCGGGAGCTGTTGGAGGAGACCGGCCTGCGCGCCGACGGCCCGCTGCGCCCCTTCGCGGTGCAGTCGTTGCCGGAGCTGGAGCGGGTCAAGCACTACTTCATCGGCCACACCCGGGCGCGGCAGGAGGACGTGGTCCTCGGCGAAGGCGCGGCGATGGTGTTCGTACCCCGCGACGAGGTGCTCGACGGCCGCCCCTACACACCGGGCACCGTTGAGGTGCTCACCCGGTTCCTCGCCGCACCCGAGTACGCGGGCACGGCCGCCGCCGGCTGAAACGAGCGCCGGGACCGGTTCAGCCCGCCGGAGGCCGCCAGTCGGCGTAGCGGGCCATCCCCCGAAGTGCCGCCCGGGCCGGGGTGAGCCGCAAGGCGGCGTCCCGCACCGCAACGGCGAGGGGATTACGGAGCTGCTGGCCGTACCGGCCGGCGCGAAAGGCGGCGCGGGCGATGGCCTGGCTGCGGGGGCGACGCTGCCGGTCGTACTCCGCCAGGGCGGCCGGAAGCGCGTCGACGCCGTCTCCGCAGACCGCACCGAGCACCACCGCGTCCTCGATGGCCTGGCCGGCGCCCTGCCCGAGGTTGGGCGTCATCGCGTGCGCGGCGTCGCCGAGCAGGGCCACGTGCCCCCGCACGTACGAGGGCAGCGGGGTGGCCAGGTGGTGGATGTCGTTGCGCAGCACGACCCCCGGTGGGGTCGCCGCCAGCAGCTCCGGGATGGGGGCGTGCCAGTCGCCGAAGCGCTCCCGGACGGCCGCCAGCTCGTCCGGGGCGTGGCCGCCCGGCGGGGTGGTGAGCGCGGCGTACCAGTAGACCTGACCGCCGCCGAGCGGCACCATGCCGAACTCGGCGGCCGGGCCCCAGCTGATGGCCGCCGGCACCGCGTCGCCGAACGCGATGGCGGCCCGCCACGCCGTCGAGCCCGCGTACTCCGGGGCGGGGATCTGCGGCCAGAGCTGGGCGCGCAGCCGGCTGCGCAGGCCGTCGGCGCCGACCACCAGGTCGGCGGTGAGCGTCCGCGGGCCGTCGGGCCCCCGGTAGCGGACCTCGGCGCGCTCCGGGCCGGGCTCGACGTGCTCCACCTCGGCCCGGGTCCGCAGCGCCGAGGCCGGCAGCGCCTCGCGCAGGATGCGGTGCAGGGTGGCCCGGTGTACGCCGAGCGCCGTCGTGCCCAGCTGGCGGGTCATCTCCGCCCCGTCCACCCTGGACAGCCACCGGCCGTGCCGGTCGCGGATCCCGCCGGGCGCCTCGGCGTGCTCGCCACGACGCACGGCCGGGCCGAGACCCAGCGCGTCCAGCGCGTGCAGGGCGTTCGCCATCAGGGTCAACCCGGCGCCGACCTCGCGCAGCTCGGCGGCCCGCTCCAGGACGGTGACCCGCCATCCGCGCCGGTGCAGGGCGAGCGCCGCGCTCAGCCCGCCGATCCCGGCGCCGACCACCACCGCGTGCGGCTCGTCCATGTCGACCACCATCGCACACCGGCGGGAGCTGAGCCCGCCGGCGATCAGTCGGCGGTGGCGCCGACCCGGTGCTGACTCGGGCTGATTCCGCGCACCCGACGGAACGCGGTGCTCAGCGCGTACGGGCTGGCGTAGCCGACCCGGCGGGCCACCGCTCCCAGCGTGGCGTCCGGCTCCCGCAGCAGATCCGCGGCGAGGGCCAGCCGCCACCCGGTCAGGTACGCCATCGGCGGCTCACCGACCAGCTCGGTGAACCGGCGGGCCAGCACCGGCCGGGAGACGCCCACCTCGGCGGCGAGCGCGGCGACCGTCCACGGTCGGGCCGGGTCGTTCTCCAGCAGACGCAGGGCCGGGCCGACCACCGGGTCGCCGGCCGCCCGGTACCAGCCCGGCGGCGCGTCCGGACGGCCGAACCAGGCGCGCAGCGCGCCGATCAGGAGCAGGTCCAGCAGTCGGTCCAGCACCGCCGCCTGGCCGGGCGCGTCCCGGGTCACCTCCTGCGCCAGCAGCGGGACCAGCGGGCTGCGCCACTCGTCGGCGGGCACCACCAGCAGCGGCGGCAGCGCGGTGAGCAGCCGCCGGCTCACCTCGCCGGGCAGCTGGTACGTGCCGGTCAGCAGCACGGTCGACCCGTGCGGGCCGGTGCCCCACGTGCGTACGCCCAGCGCCATCGACTCGGCCAGCGGCTCGCCGCGCAGGGTGGTGCAGCGCTGACCGGGGTGGATCACCACCTGCGGCGGGGTGGCCGGATCGTCGGCGACGAGGTAACCGTCCGGCCCGCGCAGCACCGCCACGTCCCCGGGGCGCAGGGCCGCCCTGGCGGCGTCGTCCGGCACGAGCCAGGCCGTGCCGCTGACCAGCGCCACGACGGTGAGCGGCGCCCGGTCCTCGATCCGCAGCGCGTACGGCGGGTCGAGCACCGAGCGGAGCAGGAAGGCGCCCCGGGCCCGGGGGCCGTCGAGCAGCCCGGTGAGGGGATCCATCGCGCGATGGTAGACGATCGCGATGGGCACTCACGGTGCCGGCGACCTGGTGCGGAAGGTGGACGAGGGTGCGGTTCAGGGGGCTGCGGGTCGCCGGTGACCGGCTGCGGCGGGACTGGCGGCCGGTGCTGGAGACGACCCTCGCGGCGACCGTGGCCTGGCTGCTCGCCACCCGGCTGGTCGGGCATCCGCAGCCCTTCTTCGCCCCGGCGGCGGCGCTCATCGTCCTCGGCCAGGCCCGGGGACAGCGGATCCGGCGGGCCGTCGAGGTCGTCCTCGGTGTCGCCGCCGGGGTGCTGGTCGCGGACCTGGTGGTGCAGGCGCTGGGCCCGGGCAGCACCTGGACGGTGTTCACCGTCATCCTGCTCACCGTCCTGCTCTCGGCGGCCCTCGGCGCCACCGGCGTGACGGTGGTGCAGGCCGCGGTCTCCGCGCTCTACCTGGTGGTGGTCGCGCCGCCGGACGGGTCGCTGGTGCCGTTCCGTTTCGTCGACGCGCTGATCGGCGGGGCCGTCGCGCTCGCCGTCAGCCTGCTGGTCGACGCCCGGCACCCGCTGGCCCCGCTGGTCGCCGACGTGCGGCGGACCTTCGACGAGCTGGCCGGACTGCTGGACGGGATCGCCGACGCGCTGGACCGCCGCGACGAGCCCGCCGCGGTCGCCGCGTTGAATCAGGCCCGGGGTATGGACGCCCGGGTCGACGGGTTGCGCGACGGGGTGCTCGCGGCCGGCGAGGCGCTGCGGCTCAACGTGCGCCGGCGCCGGCACATCGGCCGGCTGCGGTCGGTGGACGAGTCGATCCGGCAGATCGACTACGCGGTACGTAACGTCCGCGTGCTGGCCCGCGCCGGGGTGACGCTCAGCCGCCTGCAGTCCCCGGCGCCGCCCGAGCTGGGCACGGCGCTCCGTGCGCTGGCCGAGGCGGTCCGGCAGGCCGGTGCGGCTCTCGCCGCCGACCTGAACGGGCAGGACGAGACCGCGGACCGGCACGCCAACTCGGCGAACGAGGCGGCGCTGGCCGCCGTGCGCACCGCCGGACGGCTCTTCGGGCCGACCCAGACCCTCCCCCTCGCCATGATCATCGGCCAGGTCCGGGCCACGGCCATCGACCTGTTGCGCGGCGTCAACGCCGACGACGACGTCGCCGTGCTCACCCGGGTGGACGACGCCCTCGGCCTCCCCCCGGTCTGACCCGCACCGGGCGGTCGGGGTCAGCTGGTCAGCCAGGTGGTGGCGGACCGGCGTATCGGGGCGGGGATCTCGTGGCCGCCTTGGAACTCCTCGTAGGTGACGTCGTAGCCGAGGTCGTGCAGGTGCGGGACCAGCCGGCGGCTGCACATGTCGATCGGCAGGACACGGTCGTCCACCCCGTGCGAGACGAAGATCCGTGGCCGGCCGTTGGTGGTCGGCGGCGCGGCGAAACCGGGGGAGAAGGCCAGGACCGCGTCGACCAGGTCGCCGTTGGCCAGGCCCAGCGAGAGCGCGTACGAGGCGCCATCGGAGAACCCGCCGAACGTCACGTCGCGTACCGGGTAGCCGTCGAAGACGCTGTTCAGCAGCCCGTCGATGCGCCGTACGTCCACCCCGAAGCCGCCGGCGATCAGGTCCCAGCTGCTGGCGTCGGCCTGCGGGGCGACCAGCAGCAGGTGGTGCGCGTCCGCGACCGGCAGCAGCAGGTCGAGTCCCTGCCGCGCGGAGCCACCCGCCCCGTGCAGCAGCACCACCAGCCGGTACGCGGCGCCGTCGGCGGCGGGCTCCGGGGCGTACAGCATCGCCAGGAGCCCGCCGCCGGGAGCGCTCAACGGCACCAGGCCGGCGGGCGCCGGCGTCACCGGCGGGTGGGCGCGGGCGGTCAACCGGCCGGGTCCGGAGCCGATCGCCGGCTCCTGCCGCGGCGGCCTGAGTTCGGACACGGGTCACCGCTCCTCGCTGTCGGCGGGGTGTGCGCCGCGGTTACCCGGCCCGCCACGGGTTAACCGCCCGCGGCGGGTCAGGCGCTGTCGCGGGCCACCAGGGCGGACGGGAAGAGGGTGACCGGCGCGGTAGGGCGCCGGTCCAGCACCGCCGTGGCCGCGGCGGCGGCGATCCGGCCGACCGGGTGGCTCGCGGTGGTCAGCGCGGGGGCGGTCATCCCGGCCAGCGGGATGTCGTCGAAGCCGGCCACCGCGACGTCACCCGGAACCCGCACCCCGCCCTCGCGCAGCGCCGCGATGACCCCGAGCGCGGTCTCGTCGCTGATCGCGTAGACCGCGTCGAGGTCCGGCCAGCGCCGCAACGCCGCACCGGCCGCCGCCCGGCCGCTCGCCGCGGTGAAGTCCCCGGGCAGTACCCGCTCCGGCAGCCCCGCCTGGCGCATCAGCCGGCGGTACGCCTGCACCGGCCGCTGCGAGCAGGGCAGCCAGCGGGGCCCGGTCACCATGGCGATCCGGCGGCGACCGCTGGCGTACAGGTGACGCAGCACCTCGCCGGCGCCCGCGCCGTTGTCGACGTCGAACGACGGGACGGTGGCCGAGCCGATGCCGATCGAGGCGACCCGGCCGCGCAGCGACCGCGGTACGGCGTCCAGCAGCTCCTCGGTGGTGTTCACCAGCACCACCCCGCACACGCTGCCGTCCCCGGCGAGCTGGTCCAGGCTGTGCGGCTCGCCCAGCGGCAGCCAGTGCAGCGCCACCCCGATGGCGGCCGGTGCGCAGACCCGGGCCGCCGAGCCGACCACCCGGTGCACGTACGGGTCGTCCAGCACCGCCGCGCTGGGCCCGGCGACCGCGACCACCAGCCGTACGCCGCCGCCGCGGACCAGTGCCCGGGCGGCCGGGTTGGGCACGTAGCCGAGCTGGTCGGCGGCTGCCGCGACCCGCTCCCGGGCGGCCGGCGAGGCGAACCCGGTCCCGGCGATCACCCGCGAGGCCGTGGACCGGGACACCCCGGCGGCCCGTGCGACGTCCTCCAGCGTGGTCGGCCGGTGTGCGGCTGCCGTCATCGTTTCCTCCCCCCGACCGTCCGTCCCGCGGACGGACGCCTGCCCGGCATCATGCCCCGCCCGGGTGACCGGCGGTAAGGGGCGGCAGCCCGGTTGTGGTGGAAGCGCTCTCAGGTGTGCGATCGTGCCAGGAGATCACCCCGAGAAAGAGGACCTGCCCCCGTG
>NZ_RCVI01000454.1:0-6657 GCF_003667455.1 Micromonospora sp. CV4
GGCGCGGACCGGCAGGCGAAGTAGCCCCGCCAGTAGCCGCGTAGCCCGACCGCCTCGTACGCCGCTCGTGCCCGGGGGTGAAAGTAGGTGACGGCACCCCGGCGAGCGTGGCGCCCGCGCCACCGGCCAGGGCGATCACCACCGCGGTCGGGACCAGGTCAGCGGCACCGGCGAGGACGAGCAGCGCCACCGCCGCGGACACGGCGGCCTCCGGTGCGGCCCGGCGGGGGACGAGGAGGCGGAACGGGTACGCGAGGAGCACGGCGGTCGCCTTCGTGAGGGGGCACGGGGGCGGTGCGGCGGTGAGGGGCACCGGACGTTGCGGGTCCACTGCCCAACAATCGAGAACGAACGGCGGCCAGATCGGTTACGTGTCGGTCACCCGGCGAAGCCAGTGACCCGTGTCACTGTACGGCCTGACGGCCGGCCGGGCACCGCCCGCCGGGAGCCCGACCGGCCGGTGGTGGGATCATCAGAGGGTGAGTAAGCCCGACACCGTCCGCTTCCGGTACAACCAAGCCATCCTGGTGGCCGCGGTCATCGCCTTCATCGGTGCCCTGCCACTGGCCAACGCCCGGACGTACCTGCTGCCGGTGCTGCTCGTCCCCCTCGCCGTCGGGGTGTGGGCCTGGCGGGCCGGCACCGACGCCGACGCCCGGGAGCTGCGCCTGCGGGCACTTGCGGGGCAGCGCCGGATCGGCTGGGAGCGGGTCGTCGAGCTGGTCACCGACCCGCGCGGGCGGGCGGTCGCCCGGCTCGACGACGGACAGCAGGTCGTCCTGCCGGCGGTACGCGGCGCGGACCTGCCCCGGCTGGTCTCCGCCACCGGCCAGGAACTGCCCGACACGGCTGGCTGAGGTCCCGTCAGTACCCGTCGACCACCGTGTTGATCAGCGGCTCGCCGGCGGCGAACCGCCGCACCTGATCGCCGACCAGCCGGTAGGCCCGCGGCAGCAGCCCCCGCACCGATCCGGCCACGTGCGGGGTGAGCAGCACGTTCGGCATCGTCCAGAGCGGAGAGTCGGCGGGCAGCGGCTCGGGGTCGGTGACGTCCAGCGCCGCCGAGATCCGGCCGGTGCCCAGCTCGGCGACGAGCGCCTCGGTACGGGCCACCGGCCCCCGTGCCCCGTTGACCAGCAGCGCCCCGTCCGGCATCGCGGCCAGGAACTCCTTGTCGATCAGGCCGCGGGTCGCGTCGGTGAGCGGCACCAGCACCACCACCACGTCGGCCTCGGGCAGGAGCCGGGGCAGCTCGTCGACGCCGTGCACCCGCTGCGCGGGCCGGGCGGTCCGCGCCACCAGGGTGAAGCTGACGTCGAACGGGGCGAGCCGGTCCCGTACCGCGGTGCCGATCGACCCGGCCCCGACGATGAGCACCCGTTTGCCGGTCAGCTCGTCGGTCGGGGCGACCTCCTGGAAGGCCCACCGCCGTTCGGCCTGCGCCCGGACGAAGGCCGGGAACGCCCGCAGCTGGGCCAGGATCGCGGTGACGACCCACTCGGCGGTGGACGGGTCGTGCACGCCTCGGGCGTCGCACAGCGTGACGCCCGCCGGCATCCGGCCGGCCCAGGCGTCCGCCCCGGCGGAGAGCAGCTGCACCGCCGCCAGATCGGGCAGCTCGTGCAGCAGGGCGGTCGCGTCCGAGCCGGCCAGGAACGGTGGCACCCAGAACCGCACGTCGGTCACCGCCGAGGGCAGCCGGTCGGCGTGCTCGACGACCTCCACCGTCACGTCCGGGGGCAGCTCGCCGATGAGGTCCAGGCCGACCTGGTGCGGGATCCATACCTTCACGTCCGCCGACGATAGCCTCCGTCACGACGGACGGTGCGGGCACGGCGGCAAACGGGGAGCCTCGGGTGGCGGCGCCGGGGCGAGCGAGCCTCGGCACAACGATGTTAGGGCCGGGCGCGGGCGCGGTATAACGAAGCCCAGTTCGGCCTCCACCCCGGCAGACAGGTTCGTGATGACCGACAGCTCCCCCGCCCGCCCGCGGCCCGCGATCGCCGCACCCGCGGCGCTCAGCGACCCGGCACGGCTGCGGGCACTCGCCGACACCGGGCTGGACGCCGCCCCGGACGAGGCGTTCGAGCGGTTCGCCCGGCTGGTCAGCGACCTGCTGGACGTGCCGGTCGCGCTGGTCTCCCTGGTCTCCGACGACCGGCAGTTCTTCCCGGGTGCGGTCGGGTTGCCGGAGCCCTGGGCGGAACGCCGGCACACCCCACTGAGCCACTCGTTCTGCCAGCACGTCGTGGACATCGAGGTGCCCATGGTGCTGCCGGACGCCCGGCTCTACCCCCGGGTACGCGACAACCCCGCCATCGACGACCTCGGCGTGGTCGCGTACGCGGGGATGCCCCTGACCGACCTCTCCGGCCGGGTGCTCGGCTCGCTCTGCGCCATCGACAGCAAACCACGGGTCTGGACCGCCGGGCAGCTGCGAACGCTGGCCGACCTGGCCGCCGCCTGCTCGTCGGAGCTGCGACTGCGGATCGCGCTGGACGGCGCGCGGGAGGACCGCCGACGGGTCGTGCAGGCGCACGAACGGCTGGAACTGCTCGCCGGGGTGAGCGAGACGCTGGGCGGCACGCTGGACGTGGGCACCGCGCTGCGCCGCCTCGCCGCCACCATGGTGCCGCTGCTCGCCGACTGGTGCCTGCTCACCCTGGTCGGGCCGACCGGCCAGCCCCGCGAGGTCGTCGCCGTGCACCGCGATCCGGCCCGGACGGCGGACGTCGACCGCTTCGCCACGCTGCTGCGCACCGGGCTCAGCGCCGACTCGATCATCCGGGCGGTGCTGCGGACCGGCCAGCCCCGCCTCGGTGGGGTGGCGTCGCTGGCCGACGTCACACGGGGGACCACGCACCCGGAGATGGCGACGATCGCCCGCCGCCTGGGCATCGCCTCGTACCTGAGCGTGCCGGTGCGGGCCGCCGGCGGCACCGTGCTGGGTGCCATCACCCTCGTCAACGACGCCCAGCGCCAGCAGTTCGACGACCGCGACCTGCTCACCGCGGTGGACATCGGCCGCCGGGCCGGACAGGCGATCGGCAACAGCTCGATGTACGACGAACAGCGGCACGTCGCCGAGGTCCTGCAGCACAGCATGCTGCCGCGGCTGCCGGGCGTGGCGGAGCTGGAGCTGGCGGCCCGCTACCAGCCGGCGGCCGACCGGGTGGCGGTGGGCGGCGACTGGTACGACGCGTTCGTCCAACCCGACGGGGATCTGATCGTCGCGATCGGGGACGTCGCCGGGCACGACATCGAGGCGGCGGCGACCATGGGTCAGCTGCGCAACCTGGTGCGCGGCAACGCGTTCGGCCGACCGGACACCGTCGGCGAGCTGATGACCCACCTGGACGGCGCGATGCGCGGCCTGCGCCTGCCGATCCCGGCCACCGCGACGCTGGTCCGGATCTGTCCCGAGCGCTCCGGCGTCCGGGAGATGACGTGGTGCAACGCGGGGCACCCGCCGGCAATGCTGGTCCGCGCCGGCGGGGCGGTGGAGATCCTCGAAGCGCCGCCGGAGCCGTTGCTCGGCCTGGCTCGCCCGTCGCGGCGAACCACCCGGTCGACCAGCCTGGCCCTCGGCGACACGCTGCTGCTCTACACGGACGGGCTGATCGAACGGCGGGACCGGCCCATCGACGACGGGCTGGCCGAGCTGGTGGCCCGTCTGGCCGGCACCGACACGCTGCCCCTCGACGAGCTGTGCGACCTGCTGCTCACCTCGATCGGGCACCGTGCGGACGACACCGCGCTGCTGGCCGTACGGGCCCGCTGACCGGTCCATCCGGGATCACCGGCCCCGCCGCTGGCGGCCGTTCGAATCCCGTCGGGCCCGGCCGAGCCGGCCGGCGGGCTACCCTGGGCCGGGTGAGCGCCCGTCCCCCGTACTCTCGCATCCGCCGCCTCCGGGTGGCCCTCGCCGCGTCCTGCGCGGCGCTGCTCCTCACCGCCGGTTGCAGTTTCGGCGAGCCGGAGCCGGACCCGGCCGGTGAGCCGCCCAACCTGCCGACCCCGTCGACGTCGGCCAGTCCTGGCGGCGCCGGCCAGCAGGCGGTGGCGACCGTGCTCGCCAAGGGGCTGCGGGTGCCCTGGGCCATCGCCTTCCTGCCCGACGGCGGGGCGCTGGTCACCGAACGGGACAGCGGCCGAATTCTCCAGGTCGGGCCCGAGTCCGGGCCGGACGGGATGCGGATCCGGGTGGTGCACACGATCACCGACGTGGCGGCGGCGGGTGAGGGCGGCCTCCTGGGCATCGCCGTCTCCCCCGGCTACGACCGGGACCGGACGGTCTTCGTCTACTACACCGCCGAGCAGGACAACCGGGTCGTCCGGTTGCAGCTCGGCGGGCAGCCCACCCCGATCCTCACCGGCATCCCGAAGGCCAACGTGCACAACGGCGGCGGGCTGGGCTTCGGCCCCGACGGGCAGCTCTACGTCAGCACGGGGGACGCCGGCCAGCGCCCGAATTCCCAGGACGTGAAGAGCCTCGGCGGCAAGATCCTGCGGGTCACCCCGGACGGCAAGCCCGCCGCGGGCAATCCGTACCCCGGTTCCCCTGTCTGGTCGCTGGGGCACCGCAACGTGCAGGGCTTCGCCTGGGACGCCGCCAAACGGATGTACGCCGTCGAGTTCGGCCAGAACACCTGGGACGAGATCAACCAGATCACCAAGGGTGGCAACTACGGCTGGCCCGAGGTCGAGGGGCGGGCCGGCGACAAGCGGTACACCGACCCGATCACCCAGTGGGGGACCTCGGACGCGTCCTGCTCCGGCCTGGCCGCCACGGACCGGCTGCTGGTCACCGGCTGCCTGCGCGGCAAGCGGCTCTGGGTGATGGAGCTGACCGACACCGGAACGCTGCTCGGGCAGCCCAGCGAACTGCTCACCAACCGGTACGGCCGGCTGCGAGCGGTGGCCGCCGCGCCGGACGGGTCGCTCTGGGTGAGCACCTCCAACCACGACGGGCGGGGCGACCCGGCGGCCGACGACGACCGTCTCCTGCGGGTGGTCTTCGCCGGCGGCGACGGCGGTCGCAGCTGATTCGCGTCACCATCCGGTCAGGTTTGCCAAGATCCTCCGACGGGCAGGTCAGACTCTCAGCATGGACGGGCAGCACGACGAGCAGCACGACGACGCCGGTGACCGGGACGAGCCGGTGACCGGTGCCGCGTCGCGGCGGTCGGCGGGTCGACCGGCCGGCCGGCCCGGTCCCGTGCGCCGCACCGCGGTCATCCTCGCCGTGCTCGCCGTGGCCCTGGCCGGGGCGGTCCTCGGGGTGCTCGCCGGCGGCCGGGTGGACACCGACATCGGCCCGTTCCGGGCCAACCTCACCCTCACTCCCGCCAGCGCGGGCGGCACCACCGTCGACGTGCCGCCGCTCGGCGCGCTGCTGCTCGACAGCCACGACGGGCCGACGCACCTCACCGTACGACTGGGCGCACTGGACCAGGGGCGCACCGAGGCGCTGCTCGACGACCCGGCCAGCATCAGCCGGGCCAGCCAGAGCGCCGTCGAGGACGTCCGGTCCGGGGTGATGCGGCTCGGCCTGCGGACTCTCGCCTCGGCGGTGCTGGTCACCCTGATCCTGGCCGGGCTGGCCTTCCGCGACGTGCGGCGTACCGCCTGGGCCGGCGGGCTGGCGCTGCTGGTCACCGCCGGCAGCCTCGGCACGGCGGCGGCCACCCTGCGACCGCAGGCGATCGAGGAGCCGCGCTACGAGGGGCTGCTGGTCAACGCGCCGGCGATCGTCGGTGACGCCCGCCGGATCGCCAACGACTACACGAAGTACGCCGAGCAGCTGCAACGCATCGTCGGCAACGTCAGCCAGCTCTACACCACGGTGTCGGCGCTGCCGGTGTACGAGCCGGCCCCGGGCACCACCCGGGTGCTGCACGTCTCCGACATGCACCTCAACCCGACCGGTTGGCAGCTGATCCGGACGGTCGTCGAGCAGTTCGACATCGACGTGGTGATCGACACCGGGGACATCACCGACTGGGGCAGCGAGCCGGAGGCGTCCTTCGTCGGCTCGATCGGCCTGCTGAAGAAGCCGTACGTCTTCATTCGGGGCAACCACGACTCCGGCCGTACCGGCGCCGCGGTGGCCCGCCAACCGAACGCGATCGTGTTGAACAACTCGACGACCACGGTCGCCGGGCTGACCATCGCCGGCATCGGCGACCCGCGCTTCACCCCGGACAAGAACACGTCCCCGGCCGGCAGCGGGCTGACCCAGCAGGTGGCCGACCAGGTGATCGGGGCCGGCGAGCAGTTGGCCACCACCGTGCGCCGCTCACCTCGACCGGTGAACATCGCGCTGGTGCACGACCCGGCGTCGGCCGGGCCGCTCGCCGGCACCTGCCCGCTGGTGCTGGCCGGGCACACCCACGCCCGGCAGATCTCCAAGCTGCCCCAGGCGCCCGGGCAGCAGCCCACCACGCTGATGGTGGAGGGCTCCACCGGCGGCGCCGGGCTGCGCGGCCTGGAGGGTGAGAAGCCGACCCCGCTGTCGATGAGCGTGCTCTACTTCGACCAGCAGAAGATGCTCCAGGCGTACGACGACATCACCGTCGGCGGCACCGGGCAGGCCCAGGTCAACCTGGAACGGCACGTGGTGGAGGGCCGGACCGCCGGCCCGTCCCCCTCGGTCAC
>NZ_RCVI01000446.1:0-6650 GCF_003667455.1 Micromonospora sp. CV4
CCCAGCCAGGTTGGCGACAACCAGTGTCTCCCCCCGCCGCATCAGCAGGAACTGATCCCCATGCTGCACGGAGACCGCATGCAAGCGAGGATCAGAGAGATCTGGAAGGCTCCGTCGCAGAGCGATCAGCCGCTGGTAGAACGCCAACATCTCCCGATGCTCAGGCTTGTCCAGCTCCGCCCAGTCCAACCGCGACCGCACGAACGTCTGCGGATCCTGCGGATCCGGCACGTCCCCTTCAGGCCACCCGTGCGCCGCAAACTCCCGCCGCCGCCCGTCCACCACCGCAGACGCCAACTCCGGCTCCGGGTGCGAGGTAAAGAACTGCCACGGCGTAGAAGCCGCCCACTCCTCCCCCATGAACAACATCGGAGTAAACGGAGCCGTCAGCAGCAACACCGCCCCAACCCGCAGCAACGAAGGCGACAAGGAGGCAGAGATCCGGTCGCCAGTAGCCCGGTTGCCGATCTGGTCGTGGTTCTGCAGATAGGCGACCAGCCGATGACCAGGTACGCGCGAGTCCAGAGGCCGCCCATGGTGCCGGTTACGGAAGCTCGACCAGGTCCCCGCGTGGAAGAACCCGCCGGTCAGCACGTCCGACAGCGTCTCTAGCGACCCGAAGTCCCCGTAGTACCCCTGCCGCTCCCCCGTCAGCAACGTGTGCAGCGCGTGGTGCGCGTCGTCGTTCCACTGGGCGTGCAGCCCGAACCCGCCCGCCTCGCGAGGGGTGATGAGCCGTGGATCGTTGAGATCTGATTCGGCGATCAGCGACAACGGCCGTCCCAGGTGCGTCGACAACGACTCAACGGAAACAGCCAGCTCCTCCAGAATCGGAACAGCCCGCGAGTCGGGCAGCGCGTGTACGGCGTCCAGGCGCAGCCCGTCGACGTGGTAGTCGCGCAGCCACATGAGCACGCTGTCGATGATGTAGCGGCGTACCTCGTCGGAGTGCGGGCCGTCCAGGTTGATCGAGCGGCCCCAGCTGTTGCTCTGCTCGGCGAGGTACGGCCCGAACCGCGGCGCGTAGGCCCCGGAGGGCCCGAAATGGTTGTAGACGACGTCGAGGATCACCCCCAGCCCCTTGGCGTGGGCGGCGTCGACGAGCCGTTTCAGACCGTCGGGCCCGCCGTAGGGCTCGTGCGGGGCGTACCAGCAGACCCCGTCGTACCCCCAGTTGTGTTCGCCGTTGAAGGCGTTGACCGGGAGCAGTTCGATCAGGTCGACGCCCAGCTCGACGAGGTGGTCGAGGCGGTCGATGGCCGCGTCGAAGGTGCCCTCCGGGGTGAAGGTGCCGATGTGCAGCTCGTAGAGGATGCTGCCGGGCAGTTGGCGGCCCGTCCACGAGCTGTCGGACCACGCAAAGTCGGCGTGGTCGTAGCGTCGGCTCGGCCCGTGCACACCAGCAGGCTGCCACGGCGACCGGGGGTCGGGCAGCGGCGTTTCGTCGTCGTTCAGCAGAAAGGAGTAGTCGAGCCCGGCGTCGGGCACCTCGACGCGCCACCAGCCGTCGGGGGCGGCGCGCATCTCGTGGTCGCCGTCGCCCGGCAGGCGCAGCCGGACCCGGGTGGCGTCCGGCGCCCACACGGTGAATTCGGTCATCACGCAGCCTCCACGGAAGCGGTGGAAGGAGCCAGCAGTGCGACGGGATAGTCGGCCAGCAGATCGGCCACGGAGGTCTCCCCGCCACTGTAGACCCGGCCAGTGAACAGGTCCTTCACCTCGTTAACGGGAAGCGACAGGACTGTGTCACACCAGCCGCCCGCACGGGCCAGGCCTAGTGGCAGGCGGGTGGCCACGGCGATCGCGCCGCCCCGGTCGAAGGCCACCGCGTGCCGCCCCTCCGGCCCGTGCGCCGGCACCGGCCGGTAGCCGGTGAACAGCTCCGGGTGCGCCCGGCGCAGGCGCAGGGTCCGCGAGACCACGAGCAGCTTCGCGGCGCCGCTGTCGTCCACCGGGGGACGCCAGCCGCCGTCCAGACGTGCCAGCAGCTCCCGGCGTACGGGAAAGTCGACCGGGCGGCGGTTGTCGGGGTCGACGAGCGAGTTGTCCCACAGTTCGGTGCCCTGGTAGGTGTCCGGAACCCCCGGCATGGCGAGCTGCACCAGCTTCTGGCCCAACGAGTTGGACCAGCCGGCCGGGGTGATCGCCGTCGCCAGCTCGGTCAGCTCGTCGTGCAGGCTCGGGTCGTCGTACATCAGGTCGACCACGGCGTGCATCGCCTGCTCGAAGACCGGGTCGGGGTCCGCCCAACTGGTCGAGGTCGACGCCTCCCGGGCGGCCTTCTCGACGTACGCGTGCAGCCGCTCCCGCTCGATCGGCCACGCGCCGACGGCGGTCTGCCACAGCAGGTGGGCGAAGGCCGGGTCGGGCAGCGGGGCGTACTCCATCCAGCTCTTGACCTGCTCCGCCCAGCGGCCCGGCAGCTCGCTGAGCACGGCCAGGCGGGCGCGAACGTCCTCGCCGCGTTTGGTGTCGTGGGTGGAGATGGTGGTCATGCTCGCCGGCCAACGGACCTGCTGGGCGGCGGCGAACCGGTGGAACTCCGCCGGCGGCACCCCGAAGTGGGCGGGGCTGTCGCCGACCTCGTTGAGCGCCACGAACCGGCTCCACCGGTAGAAGGCGGTGTCCTCCACGCCCTTCGCCATCACCGCGCCGGTGAACTGGGGAAAGCGCTGGGCCAGCTCGTCGTCGGGGTCCCGCAGCCGGCGGGTGACCGCGTCCAGGGCGAGCGTCAGGTCGGGGCGGCGTCGGCCCGCCTCGGAGCGGGCGGCGGCGAGGTGCCGGGCGCCGTGCGGCGGGTAGCCCCGGTAGACGGCGAACGCGGCGGCCAGCTCGGCGAGCGCCGCGCGCGCCTGCTCGGTCGGCACGTCGGGGGCGAGCGCGGCCAGCCGGGTCAGCTCGGCGGCGAGCAGCCGGGTGGCGGCGGCCAACTTGGTGGCGTGGGTCAGGTCCTCCCACGAGGTGTGCTGCCCGGTCAACCGGGTGTCCAGCACGGTGAAGTCGCCCTCGGCGTCGGTGTCGATGAAGAGCCCGCCGACCGCGGCGAGGGCGTCGTAGCCGGTGGTGCCGTCCACCGGCCAGTCCGGCAGCTCCTCGCCGTACTCCAGGATCTTCTCCACGATCAGCCAGGCCTCCGGCGCGGCGGCCCGCAGCCGGGTCAGGTAGCCCTCGGGGTCGCGCAGCCCGTCGGGGTGGTCGACCCGGATGCCGTCGACCTCCCCGGCGGCGGCCCAGCGCAGGATCAGCTCATGGGTGGCGGCGAACACCGCCGGATCCTCCACCCGGAGCCCCGCCAGGTCCGAAACGGCGAAGAACCGGCGGTACGTCAGCTCGGCGTCGCCGCGCCGCCAGGAAACCAACTCGTAGTGCTGCCGGTCGTGCACCTCGCGGGCGCTGCCGTCGCCGGTGCCGTCGGCGATCGGGAACCGGTGCTCGTGGTAGCGCAGCTCCCCGTCGACCACCTTCAGGTCGTCCAGGGCGGCCGGGTCGTCGGCCAGCACCGGCAGCAGCAGCCGGCCCCGGTCCCAGTCGATGTCGAACCAGTCGGCGTACGCCGAGGCGCGCCCCCGGCGCAGCACGTCCCACCAGGCGGGGTTGGCCGGCGGCACGGCCACCCCGGCGTGGTTGGGCACGATGTCGACGACCAGGCCGAGCTTCTTGTCGCGCAGCGCCCGCAGCAGCCGCTGCCGGCCCGCCTCGCCGCCCAGCTCCGGGTTGACGGCCCGGTGGTCGACCACGTCGTAGCCGTGCGCGGAGCCGGGGGTGGCGGTCAGCAGCGGCGCGCTGTAGAGGTGGCTGACGCCGAGATCCGCCAGGTAGTCGGCGATCTCGGCGGTGGCGTCCAGGCCGAAGCCGGGGCGGACCTGCACCCGGTAGGTGGCCGTCGGCGTCTTCTGGTCGGGCTGAGGGGTGGCAGCCATCTCAGATCGTCCTCTCCAGCACCACCAGGGAACGGTCCGGCACCCGGAGGGTGCCGCCCGCGCTGATCACCGTGACGTCGTCCGGTTCGGGTTCGGCGGTGCTGATGACGCGTTCCCACTTCTGGCCGTACTCGCTGCCGGGCAGGATGAAGTCCAGCGGCGCGTCATGGGCGTTGAAGCACAGCAGGAACGAGGCGTCGTGGTGCTTCTGGCCGTACTGGCCGCGCTCGCGGATGCCCTCGCCGTTGACGAAGAGCGCCACCGAACGGCCGAAGTCGTTGCCCCAGTCCTCGCCGGTCATCTCCCGCCCGTCGGGGGTGTACCAGGCCAGGTCGGGCAGCGGCTCGTCGATCTCGCGCCCGCCGACCGGCAGGCCGGTGAAGAACCGGCGGCGGCGGAACACCTGGTGCCGCTTGCGGAAGGCGGTGAGCGTCCGGGTGAACTCCAGCAGCTGGGAGTCGGCGTTGTCCCAGTCGACCCAGGCCAGTTCGCTGTCCTGGCAGTAGGCGTTGTTGTTGCCCCGCTGGGTGCGGCCCAGCTCGTCGCCGTGGCCGATCATCGGCACGCCCTGCGACAGCATCAGGGTGGCCAGGAAGTTGCGCCGCTGCTTGGCGCGTAGGGCGAGCACGGCCTCGTCGTCGGTGTCGCCCTCGACGCCGCAGTTCCAGGAGCGGTTGTGGCTCTCCCCGTCCCGGTTGTCCTCGCCGTTGGCCTCGTTGTGCTTGTCGTTGTAGGAGACGAGGTCGTTGAGGGTGAACCCGTCGTGCACGGTGACGAAGTTGATGCTGTGGAAGGGCCGGCGGCCGTCGTCCTGGTAGAGGTCGGCCGAGCCGGAGATGCGGGACGCGAACTCGGCCAGGGTCGCCGGCTCGCCGCGCCAGAAGTCCCGCACGGTGTCGCGGTACTTGCCGTTCCACTCGGTCCACAGCGGCGGAAAGTTGCCCACCTGGTAGCCGCCGGGGCCGACGTCCCACGGCTCGGCGATCAACTTGACCTGGCTGACCACCGGGTCCTGCTGGACCACCTCGAAGAAGGTGGAGAGCCGGTCCACCTCGTAGAACTCGCGGGCCAGGGTGGCCGCCAGGTCGAAGCGGAAGCCGTCGACGTGCATCTCCTGCACCCAGTAGCGCAGCGAATCCATGATCAGCTGAAGGGAGTGCGGGCTGCGCACGTTGAGGCTGTTGCCGGTGCCCGTGTAGTCGACGAAGTAGCGGCGGTCCTCCTCGCTGAGCCGGTAGTAGCTGGGGGCGTCCACCCCCTTGAAGCTCAGCGTCGGTCCGAGGTGGTTGCCCTCGGCGGTGTGGTTGTAGACCACGTCGAGGATGACCTCGATGCCGGCCGCATGCAGCGCCTTGACCATGCCCCGGAACTCCTGCACCTGCTGACCCAGCCGGCCCAGCGCGGAGTAGCCGTGGTGCGGGGCGAAGAAGCCGATGGTGTTGTAGCCCCAGTAGTTGCGCAGCCCCAGGTCGACCAGCCGGTTGTCGTGGATGAACTGGTGCACCGGCATCAGCTCGATGGCGGTCACGCCCAGCCGGGTCAGGTGCTCGATCATCGGCGGGGAGGCGATCCCGGCGTACGTGCCGCGCAGCTCCTCCGGGATGTCCGGGTGGCGCATGGTCAGCCCGCGCACGTGCGCCTCGTAGATCACCGAGTGGTGGTACGGGGTGCGCGGCGGCTTGTCGTTGCCCCAGTCGAAGTACGGGTTGACCACCACCGACTTCGGCATGAACGGCGCCGAGTCGGTCTCCGACATCCGCTCCGGGTGCTCCAGGTCGTAGTCGTAGACCGCCGGGTCCCACTCCACGTCACCGTCGATCGCCTTCGCGTACGGGTCGAGCAGCAGCTTGTGCGGGTTGCAGCGCAGCCCGTTCGCCGGGTCGTACGGCCCGTGCACCCGGTAGCCGTACCGCTGGCCCGGCTCGATCCCCGGCACGTACGCGTGCCACACGTACGCGTCCACCTCACGCAGCTCGACCCGCAGCTCGGCGCCGGTGTCCCACTCGTCGAAGAGGCACAGCTCCACCCGCTCGGCCAGCTCCGAGAAGATGGCGAAGTTGGTGCCCATCCCGTCGTAGGTGGCGCCCAGGGGATACCGCTCGCCCGGCCAGACCTGCATGTCGCTCCTTCAGACCCATGGTCATGGACGCACCGCGTCATGAGCGCACAGCGGAGCGGCCGCGTGCACGCACGCCGGTATTGCCCGTCGCCCGCTCGCGCCAATCCATCCTTTCAGGCGATGCCCGGAATCCACCTGTCTGTTGCGCGGCAGACCCCCAGGTGTCTTCCGTCACCTTGACCCCTCTCAGGATGCGCGTCGGCGTTCGATGCCCTTTGCTTGTTCAGGGGCACGCGCCCGCGCGCAGCCCCACTCGGCCCTCGGCCACCCCGCCACCTCCCCTTACGCCGCCATCGCTGCCGGCGCGTACCACCATGCCTGGACGGAGATTGATGTGACGACCCTGCGGGTCGGCGAGCAGCTCGCTACCACCCCGGATCGGATCCACCGACCCACCCTGACCTCCCGGCCCCAGCTCCCGGCGCAGCCCGGCCCGGGGGTGCCCCCGCAGACCCGCCGCATCCTGATGCTCTCGTGGGAGTACCCGCCGGTGCTCGTCGGCGGGCTCGGCCGACACGTCCACGCCCTCTCCGTCGCCCTCGCCGCCGCCGGCCACGAGGTCACCGTCGTCACCCGCCACGCCGAAGGCGCACCCCTGGAGGAGTACGCCG
>NZ_RCVI01000319.1:0-6588 GCF_003667455.1 Micromonospora sp. CV4
CGTCACCACGAGCGACGGTACGAAAGCCGCCACCCCCACGGACGACGGCCCCGAGCCCGGCCCCGCGAAGAACGACGCTCCCAAGCCCGACGCGGCCAAGGACAGCGCGGCGAAGGACGGCGCAGCCACGGGCAGCGCGACCAGGAACGGCGCGACCAAGAACGGCGCCACCACGGACGATGCAGCCGCCGACGGCGCGGGCAAAGACGGCGCAGCCAGGAACGGCGCGACCAAGAACCGCACGGCCAAGAACCGCACGGCCAAGAACGACCGAGGCAAGGGCGACGCGGCCAAGGGCGGCACAGGCAAGGGCGACGCGGCCAAGGGCGGCACAGGCACGAACGGTGCGACCAAGGGCGGCACGGGCAAGGGCGACGCGGCGGCCAAGGGCGGCGACACGACCGAGGGTGAGAAGGCCGGCGATGCCGACGCTTCGGTGCAGACCGACGGTGCGGCGAAGTCGGCGGGATCCGAGCGCTGGGAGGCGTTCGCTTCCGCCCCGGAGCCGGTGCCCTCCCGGCTCACCCGGGCGACACGCGCCGTCGGCCGGTTCCTGATCCACGAGTGGACACTGGCGAGCCTCGGCGCGCTGGCGCTGGCCGTGTTGATGACCTGGCCGACGCTGCGTTACCCGCGCTACACCCTGCCGCAGGACTACTGGGACCCGAGCCTGCAGGCATGGCAGATGGCCTGGTCCGGGCACATCCTGCTGACCGAGCCGGCGCGCCTGTGGCAGTCCAACACGTTCTTCCCCGAGCTGTGGAGCTTCGCGTTCTCCGACACGCTGCTCGGCTACGCCCCGGCCGGGATGCTCGGCAGCGGCCCCGAGGACGCGGTGCTGCGCTACAACATCATGTTCGTGCTGGCGCACGCGCTGGCCACGCTCGGGGCGTACGCGCTGGCCCGGCAGCTCGGCTCGGGCCGGATCGGCGCGGCGGTGGCCGGCGTCGCCTACACCTACGCGCCGTGGTTGCTGGCCCAGGCCGGGCACCTGCACGTGCTCTCCAACGGCGGGATCCCGCTGGCGCTTGCCATGCTGGCGCGCGGGCACGGCTGGTCGCTGCGGCACGGCTACCGGCCCGAGCGCCGGCACGACGGCTGGGTGTACGCCGGCTGGCTGGTGGCAGCCTGGCAGCTCAGCCTCGGCTTCGGCATCGGTCTGCCGTTCGCGTACTTCCTGGCCGGCGCGGTGCTCGTCGCCGCCGTCCTCTTCTACGCGCGGCGGCTCCGCACCGGCCGGGCGCTGCCGTTCGGCCGCCGGCTGCTCGTCGCCGACCTCGTGGGCGGGGTGCTCTTCGCCGGGGTGGGTCTGCTGATGGCGATTCCGTACTTCAAGGTGACCGAGCTGCACCCGTACGCCGAGCGCAGCATCGGTGACATCAGCATCTTCTCGCCGCCGGCGTCCGGCTTCGTGACTGCGCCCGCGGAGTCGCGGATCTGGGGCGGGCTGCACGAGGGCGCCCGAGCGGCGCTGCCGTGGCACCCGGAGATGACTCTGCTGCCGGGCTTCGTGCTGTACGCGTTGGCCGCCGGTGGGCTGTTGTTCTCGGTCTGGCGGCTACGGCACCGGCTGCTGCTCCTCGCCGGGGTTCTGGTGACGATGGCCTTCGCGATGGGCACCCGCTTCTTCGACGGCGCCTTCACCTACGTCCCGCTCTTCGAGCACGCACCCGGCTGGAACGCGCTGCGTACCCCCGGGCGGTTGATGCTCTGGACGACGCTGCTGCTCGCCCTGCTCGCCGCGGGCGCGGTCACCGCCCTCACCGAACGGGTCCGCGAGCTGGCCGCGCAGCGGATCCCGTCCTGGCCGGGGCCGTGGCTGCGCCTGGCCACCCTGCTGCCGTTGCTGCTGGTCATCGTGGAGGGCCTGAACACCACCCCGCATCCGGTGGTGCCGACGCAACCGGCCGCGCTGCGCACGGTGGAGGGTCCGCTGCTGGTGCTGCCCAGCAACCAGAGCCTGGACCAGCATGTGATGCTCTGGTCGACCAGCGGCTTCCCGGACGTGGTGAACGGCGGCAGCGGCTTCACGCCGCGCCAGCTCGACGACGTCCGCCGGGTGACCCAGTCGTTCCCCGACCAGACCAGCGTCGACTACCTGCGCACGCTCGGCGTCCGCACCGTGGTGCTGCTGCGCGGGCAGGTCGCCGGAACGCCGTGGGAGATCACCATCGACGCGCCGGTCGACTCCCTCGGCATCACTCGGCAGGAGATCGACGGCGCCGTGGCGTACCGCCTCTGACGCGGCTGGCGTCCAAGGCGGGTTTGCGGGGGAGCCCACCCGGCTCCGGGCGGTCAGGCTTGATCCCTGCGCCGGGCGGCTCCTCCGCAAACCCTGACGTCGCCAGGCCGCGTGAATGCGGATCAGGTGGTGGTGGCGGGTTCGCGTGAGGGTTCACTGGTCGTCGCTCGCTGTCGCCAGCGGTCCAGCCAGGGGGCGTCCGGTGCGCCGTCGAGCACGCCGCCGTCGGGGTCGTCCGGATAGGTGGCCCGCACCGCGTCCCGCTCGGGGTGCAGGATCTCCCGGATGACCAGCACGCAGAGCACCACCACGGTGGCCAGCCGCAGCGTCGAGGCCAGCACGAACACCCCTTCCGGGAAGACCGGGCGGCTGGTCGCCGCGCCGAGCAGCTCGCCGTAGAAGGCGACGAAGTAGCAGACCTCGGCGAACTGCCAGGCCAGGATGGCGCCCCACTTGGGGCGGGCCAGCACCACCAGGGGCAGCAGCCAGAGCACGAACTGCTGGGACCAGACCTTGCTGAAGATGAGGAACGCGGCGACGACCAGGAAGGCGAGCTGGGCCAGCCGCGGCCGGCGGGGCGCCCGCAGCGCCAGGACCGCCACGCCGAGGCAGGCGAGCCCGAACAGGGCGTACGAGATGGTGTTGAGGGTGGGGATGTTGGCGTTCAGCCACTCGAAGGGGCCGAGCCGGGCCGGGTCTCCGCCGACCTTGCCGTCGAGGTAGCGCCCGATGTACCAGAGCGTGCCCCAGTCGATGGGTCGGGTGGTGTTCAGCTCGAAGAACCGGTCCCAGTTCTCCGGGTACGCCCGCACGGCCGGCAGGTTCACCAGCACCACGGCGGCGATTGCGGTCCCGATGGCGGTGAGCGCGGCGCGGACCCGGTCGGCCCGGAGCGCCAGGATGAGGATCGGTCCCAACAGGAACAGTGGCCAGAGCTTCGCCGCGCCGGCGAGGCCGAGCAGCACTCCGGCCACCACGGGTCGTTTCCGGGCCCAGGCCAGCAGGCCGAACGCGGCCAGCCCGATGGCGAGCAGGTCCCAGTTGACGGTGGCGGTGAGCACCAGCGCGGGGGCGAGCGCGAACAACGCGGCGTCCCAGGGTCGTCGTCTGCGTAGCGCCAGGATCACCGCCACGGTGGCCACCGCGAGCGCGCCCAGCACCAGCGCGTTGAGGTTGTAGAACCACTGGCCCTGGTTGATGCTGGGGTCGCCGTCGCCGATGGCGTGCACCGGCAGGCCCAGCGCCCCCATGAAGTAGCCGGTCAGCACCGGGTACTCGACGGGGTGGTCACGGTAGGGCACCTTGCCCTCGTTGAGCCCCTCGGCGTAGTAGAGGGCGAGCACGTCGGTGTAGCAGAACTTGGTGTACTGCTCGTTGTTCTGCCAGGCGCCGTCCTGGCACGGTGACTTCTGCACCCAGTGCAGGGCGAGCGTGAGGCAGACCAGCGCCAGCACGATCCGGACGGCGGTCCAGAACCGGCGTTCACCGCCGGCGGGCCGGTCCAGTGCCGTCGCGTGGTCGCCGAGGGGTCCGCCGATCACGCCGGAGATGCCGCGGACGAACCCGTCGGAGCGGGACGGGTGGTCGGTGGTTCCGGCGTCGTCGATGCCGGGCGTCGACTGGGTGCTCATGGGAAGGCATCCTGCCGTACGACGGGGGTGCGCGTCCTGTCCCGGCGCGCGGATCCGGGTACGGAAACGCCGCCGCCGGCCGGACAGGTCGTCCGGCCGGCGGCGGCGTCGTTCAGCGGTGCGGGTCAGTCCCGGTTGGTCGGTGGCAGGCCGGGTAACAGCCCGCCGCCGTTGCCGCCGGTTCCGGGTCGGCCGGGATCGTTCGGGTTGTTGCCCCCGTTGTTGCCCCCGTTGTTGCCGTCGGTACGCGGGCAGAAGGGGTTGGTCAGCGGGTCACAGGGCTGACCTGGCTGACCCGGCTGACCGGGCAGGCCCGGCAGACCGCCCGCCGGCGGCGGAGGCGGCGGCGGCTCCTCACCGTTGCCGGAGTCCTTCTCGCCGATGTTCGCCGCCGGCGGGAAGTCGACCTTCTCCTCGTCCTTCAGCGCCTGGTTCATGAACCGCTCCCAGATGTCACCCGGGAGGTTTCCACCGCTGACCTTGCGGCCGTCCTCAAGCTTGAGTGCCTTCCGGTTCCCCACGTTGCCCACCCAGACCGCCGTGGCCAACTGGGGCGTGTAGCCGATCATCCAGGCGTCGCCGTTGTCCTCGCTGTCGCCCCTGAGTTCCCAGGTGCCGGTCTTGGAGGCGGCCTTGCGGCCGTCGTCGAGCCGGTGGTTGACCGCGGCCGGGTAGTCCTTCAGCACCGACGTCACGTCGGCCACCACGTCCTTGTCGATGCGCGCCTGGGAGTCGAGCTTCTCGCTGCCCTTGGCCACCTTCTCCCACTTGCCGGTGTTCGGGTTCTGCTTTTCCACCGAGTAGAGGAAGTGCGCCTTGTTGTAGACGCCACCGTTGGCGAAGGTGGCCACACCGTTGGCGTGGTCCAGCACGGTGATCGGGTACTGGCCGTAGCCGACCACGTTGAAGAACGGCTCCGGAGTGATCTTCTTCGGGTCGGCCTTGGTCAGGTCGTACGCCTTCGCCGGGTTGGTGTCGGTGCGCCACATGGTGGTGACGCCGGCCTGCTTGGCCATGTCGACGACCTTGTCCGCGCCGATCTCCTCGGTGACGTAGTAGAAGGGCACGTTCAGCGACTTGAGCGTGGACACACGGAGCGTGCAGGAGTTGCCACAGTCCGGGTTGTCGTCACCCGCGTTGCTGACCTTGAACTTGGTGCCCTCCGGCGTGAACGCCTTGCCCTTCCACCGGGACTCGAGCGCCTTGCCGGCCTTGAGCGCGGCCGCCAGGGTATAGATCTTGAAGCTGGAGCCGGGCGAGTGACCGCCGCTGACCGCCCCGGTGGAGTCGGTGTTCTTGCCGGCGTAGTCGGTGCCCGTGCCGTTGTCACCGCCGTAGTAGGCGAGCACCCGACCGTTCTTCGGGTCGATCGCGACCACCGCGGCCATCAGGTTGCTCGGCTGGCCCGCCAGCTCGGAGCCCTTGGACTTGCGCTGGGCGGTTTCGACCGCCGCCTTCTGGATCTTGGTGTCGATCGTGGTGCGGATCCGGTAACCGCCGGCCATCAGCGCCTGCGAGCAGAGCGGCTTGGCCTCGGTCACCTGCGTGTCCTTGTCGACGCAGATGCCCCTGTCCCGCATCTCTTCCCGGACGTAGTTGATGACGTTGCCGTACGGGGTGTCGACGCCGAAGTCGACCCCGATGCCGCCCTTCTTCGGGGACTTGATGTTCTTCGGGTAGGCAACGGGCCGCTCCGGCTTGCCGGGCACGCCCAGCCAGCCCTCCTTGACCATGCCGTCGATCACGTAGTTCCAGCGGTCCTGCGCGGCGGTCGGGTTGATCGCCGGGTCGTACCCCTGGTGGGTGGCGCTCGGCTCCGGCTGCTTGATCAGGGCCGCGAGCACCGCGCCCTCGTCCGGCTTGAGATCCTTCACCGGCTTGCCGAAGTAGGTCTGCGCCGCCGCTTCGATGCCGTACGCGCCGCGGCCGAAGTAGATCACGTTGAGGTAGTGCTGCATGATCTGCGGCTTCGTGTACTCGTCGTTGAGCTTGGAGGCGAGGATCGCCTCCTTCACCTTCCGGGCGTAGGTGTCGTCCTTCAGGTTGTCGTAGGCGTTGCGCGCGTACTGCTGGGTGATGGTGGAGGCACCCTGCTTGTCGCCGCCGGAGAGGTTGTTCCAGCCGGCCCGGGCGATGCCCTTGTAGTCCACACCGGAGTGCCGGTAGAAGTTCCGGTCCTCGGCGGCGGCCACCGCGTCCTGCACCCACTGCGGGATCTGGTCGATGGTGACCAGGGTGCGGTTCTGATCGCCCACCTTGGCGATCGGAGTCTTGTTGTCGAACGCGTACAGGGTGGTCGCCTGCGGCGGGATGATCTCGTCGGGCAGCACCACGTTGGTCGAGTAGTAGGTGAAGCCGACCACGCCGACGCCGGCGAGCATGATGAAGACCGCGAACCCGGCGATCAGCAGGTTGATCCGCTTGCGCTTCTTCGCCCGGGCCGCGCCCGGGTCGCCCGGACCGCGACCGCCCCGACCTCCGCGACCCGGACCGTTCGGCCCACCAGGTCCGCCGGGGCCACCCGGGCCGCCGGAGACCGGTGAGACGCTCGCCCGAGCCACCGCGGCCCGACCACCGACGGATGCCGATCCGACACTGGCCCGGCCCGCCGAGGCGGCGCCGACGGACGCGGCGCCGACGGCGGCCCGACCGGCCGGTGCGCCCGGTGCCCGTGTCTCCGGCACCGGGCGCACCGGCCGGTGCCGGAGACACGGG
>NZ_RCVI01000136.1:0-6524 GCF_003667455.1 Micromonospora sp. CV4
GCTGCGGCCCGGCCCTCGCGGGCCACGCCGGGCGCGGGCCGGGCCGCAGCGGGGGAGCGGAGGGGGTTTTGGGGAATGTGTCCGGGTGAGAGGTGGCCCCGACACGTCCGGAGTGCGCCGACGGCATAGACTGCACGTCGCCACGGGGTGTGGCGCAGCTTGGTAGCGCACTCGCTTTGGGAGCGAGGGGCCGTGGGTTCAAATCCCGCCACCCCGACTGTCGTCCGCGGCCGGGCCGCCCCGGGTGCCGCCGAGTTTTCCGCGCGGTCCCCGGGCGCTGCCGGAGCGTCAGGCCGGCTCACCTACACTCGATGGGCTGAATCACGCCCAGACTCAACTGAGATCCGTCAAGGAGTACGCCTGTGAAGAGCACCGTCGAGACTCTGAGCCCGACGCGCGTGCGGCTCGCCATCGAGGTGCCGTTCGTCGAGCTCGAGCCGAGCCTCAAGAAGGCGTACCGGGAGATCGGTTCGCAGGTCCAGGTTCCCGGCTTCCGCCGGGGCAAGGTGCCGACCGCGGTGATCGACCAGCGGGTGGGCCGGGGCACCGTCCTCAACGAGGCGGTCCAGGACGCCATCCCGGACAACATCCTCGCCGCGGTACGCGAGCACGACCTGAAGACGCTGGGGCGTCCCGAGGTCGAGATCACCGAGTTCAACGACGGTGACTCGCTGAACTTCACCGCCGAGATGGACGTCCGTCCCGAGATCACCCTGCCCGACGCGTCGACCATCGAGGTGACCGTCGACGAGCTGCAGATCGACGAGAGCGAGATCGACGAGCAGGTGAAGAACCTGCGCGAGCGGTTCGCCACCCTCAAGACCGTCGAGCGGGCCGCCGCCGAGGGCGACTACGTCCAGATCGACCTGAACGCGACCGTCGACGGCGAGGACGTGCCGGGCGGCCAGGCGAGCAACATCTCCCACGAGGTGGGCAGCAAGCAGCTCCTGCCGGGTCTCGACGAGGCCGTGGTCGGTCTCGCCGCCGGCGAGAGCACCACCTTCACCACCCAGCTGGTCGGCGGCGACTTCGCCGGCCGGGACGCCGAGGTGGCGGTGACCGTGCGCACGGTCAAGGAGAAGGAGCTGCCGGAGCTGAACGACGAGTTCGCCCAGATGGCGAGCGAGTTCGACACGATCGAGGAGCTCCGCGGCGACCTGCGGGGGCGGGTCACCCAGGGCAAGCAGGTCGAGCAGATCTACGCGGCTCGGGACAAGGCCCTGGCGCAGCTGGTCGAGGCCGCCGAGGTGCCGGCGCCGGAGGGCGTCGTCCGCGAGGAGGTGGCCAGCCGCAAGCAGGCGATGGTCGACCAGCTGGAGCGGATCGGCGCCTCCATGGAGGAGTACCTCGCCGCCGAGGAGAAGACCGAGGAGCAGATCGACGCCGAGCTGACCGAGGCGGCGACCGAGGGTGTCAAGGTGCAGCTGCTGCTGGACACCCTGGCCGACGCCGAGGACGTGCAGGTCTCCGACGACGAGTTCGGCCACGAGATCGTGCACCGCGCGCAGCGGGCCGGGATGGCCCCGCAGCAGTACTACGACCAGCTGGTGCGCTCCGGCGCGGCCGGCGCGGTCTTCGGTGACGTGCGGCGGGGCAAGGCGCTCGCGGCCGTCATGGAGCGGATCACGATCAAGGACTCGGCCGGCAACGAGGTCACCCTCGACGCCCTGCGCGCCGCCAACGAGGCGGAGCACAACCACGACCACTGATCGTCGGGTGCGGCCGCCGTCCGCCGCTGTGCGGTGGACGGCGGCCACATCCTTTTCCGGGGTACGCACGGCGACCAAGGTCGTCGGGTACGCCCGGAAGCCCGCGCCGCGGGTACGCCCGACGCAGCTGCGCTGAGAGCGAACAGTGCCCCGACCGGGACTCTGCCGCGCCGGACAGCGGTTAGTGTCGGGAAAGACGGTACGGAGAGCGAAGGGCTGCCATGACCGACATGCACATCCCCAAGAAGTCGCTCCGGGCGATTGACGCGCGCGGTGGCGACTCCATTGGCAACCTCGACGACTCGGTCTACAACCGGTTGCTCAAGGAGCGCATCATCTTCCTGGGCAGTGAGGTGACCGACCAGGTCGCCAACCGCATCTGCGCGCAGCTGCTGCTGCTCGCCGCGGAGGACCCGGACCGCGACATCAACCTGTGGATCAACTCGCCGGGTGGCTCGGTCTACTCCGGCATGGCGATCTACGACACCATGCAGTTCATCGACAACGACGTGTCGACCGTGGCGATGGGCATGGCTGCCTCGATGGGTCAGCTGCTGCTCTGCGCGGGCACCAAGGGCAAGCGTTACGCCCTCCCGCACGCCCGGATCATGATGCACCAGCCGTCCGGTGGTCTGGGCGGTACGGCGTCCGACATCGCCATCCAGGCGGAGCAGATGCTCTACACGAAGCGGATGTTCCAGGAGCGGGTCGCGCACCACACCGGCCAGAGCCAGTCGCAGATCGAGGCGGACTCGGACCGGGACCGTTGGTTCACCGCCCAGGAGGCCATGGACTACGGCTTCATCGACAAGGTGATCATCGGGGCCGCTCAGGTTCCGGATGGCGCCGGGACCCTGAGCTGAGGAGCTGACGATGACCGATCTGAGCCTGCCGCCCCAGTTCGCGGCCGTGCACAACCGTTACGTGCTGCCGTCGTTCGTCGAGCGCACGTCGTACGGGGTCAAGGAGTCGAACCCGTACAACAAGCTCTTCGAGGACCGGATCATCTTCCTCGGCGTCCAGGTGGACGACGCGTCGGCCAACGACGTGATGGCCCAGCTGCTGACGCTCGAGGGCACCGATCCGGACCGCGACATCATCATGTACATCAACTCGCCGGGTGGCTCGTTCACCGCGATGACGGCGATCTACGACACCATGCAGTACGTCCGTCCGGACATCTCGACGGTCTGCCTCGGGCAGGCGGCGAGTGCGGCGGCGGTGCTGCTGTCGGCCGGCACCCCGGGCAAGCGGATGGCGCTGCCGAACTCGCGGATCATCATCCACCAGCCGGCCACCGAGGGCGGCTACGGGCAGGGCTCGGACATCGAGATCCAGGCCCGGGAGATCCTGCGGATGCGGACGCAGCTGGAGGACATGCTGTCCCGCCACTGCAACCGGCCGATCGAGCAGGTTCGCAAGGACATCGACCGTGACAAGATCATGACGGCCGAGGAGTCCAAGGAGTACGGGCTGGTCGACACGATCCTGACCAGCCGCAAGAAGGGTCTGCTGGCGGCCAACGCCGCCAGCTGAGCACTACCGGGTCAGAGGTTGGCCGGGCGTCCGTTCCCGGCCGACCTCTGACACACCCGTTTTGGGGGTCGGAGAATGCCCCGCCAGCGGGTAACGTCGGGTCCGTACCGCTTCGCCGGTTGGGCCGGCGGGGTGAACGGAGCCGGACGGCGCGCAGCGTCCGCAGGGTCAGGGCCGGGTCTCCGGCCGATGAGTGCAGGGAGAACGTAGGTGGCACGGATCGGTGACGGCGGCGACCTACTGAAATGCTCCTTCTGCGGCAAGTCGCAGAAGCAGGTCAAAAAGCTCATCGCGGGCCCCGGGGTCTACATCTGCGACGAGTGCATCGATCTCTGCAACGAGATCATCGAAGAGGAGCTGGCCGAGTCCGGCGAGGTGAAGTGGGAAGAGCTTCCCAAGCCGATGGAGATCTGCCAGTTCCTCGACAACTACGTGGTCGGGCAGGATCAGGCCAAGAAGGCGCTCGCCGTAGCGGTCTACAACCACTACAAGCGGATCCAGGCCGAGGCGGCCGGCGCGCCGGGCTCCGGCACTGACGCCGTCGAGCTGGCCAAGTCCAACATCCTGCTGCTCGGTCCGACCGGGTGCGGCAAGACCCACCTGGCGCAGACCCTCGCCCGGATGTTGAACGTCCCGTTCGCGATCGCCGACGCCACCGCGCTGACCGAGGCGGGTTACGTCGGCGAGGACGTGGAGAACATCCTCCTCAAGCTGATCCAGGCCGCCGACTACGACATCAAGCGCGCCGAGACCGGCATCATCTACATCGACGAGGTCGACAAGATCGCCCGCAAGTCGGAGAATCCGTCGATCACGCGGGACGTCTCCGGCGAGGGCGTGCAGCAGGCCCTGCTCAAGATGCTCGAGGGCACGGTGGCCAACGTGCCGCCGCAGGGCGGGCGCAAGCACCCGCACCAGGAGTTCATCCAGATCGACACCACCAACGTGCTGTTCATCTGCGGTGGCGCCTTCGCCGGTCTCGACCAGATCATCGAGTCCCGCACCGGGCAGGGTGGCACCGGCTTCGGTGCCCGCCTCCGGTCGGTGTCCGACCGGTCGACCGATGACATCTTCAGCCAGGTCATGCCGGAAGACATGCTCAAGTTCGGGCTGATCCCCGAGTTCGTGGGCCGGCTGCCGGTGATCACCAACGTGCGCAGCCTGGACCGGAGCGCCCTGGTACGGATCCTCACCGAGCCGCGCAACGCGCTGGTCCGGCAGTACCAGCGCCTCTTCGAGCTGGACGGGGTCGAGCTGGAGTTCGACGAGCCGGCGCTGGAAGCGATCGCCGACCAGGCCATGCTTCGGGGCACCGGCGCCCGTGGCCTGCGGGCCATCATCGAGGAGGTCCTGCTCTCCGCGATGTACGAGGTGCCCAGCAACCCCGACGCCGCCCGGGTGCTGATCACCCGCGAGGTGGTCCTGGAGAACGTCAATCCCACCATCGTGCCGCGCGAGTTCACCGGCCGTCGGGCCCGGCGGGACCGCGAGGAGAAGTCGGCCTGATCGTCCTCGTCGCGCCGGCCGCTCAGTTCTGACGCGGCCGGCGCGGTCGCGTTCGCCGGTCCCGCGGGGGCGCTCGGCAGGTGGCCGGTGGCCGCCGAACGGCGAGCATCTGAGGCTGCCCGTGCGGCCCTTTCGGCCGTACCCTTGGGCTCATGCGCGTCGCCGTCTGCCAGCTGAACGCCCGGGACGACCGTAAGGCCAACCTCGCGGCCGCGGAGGTCCTGCTGGAACGCGCCGCCGCCGGCGGCGCGGATCTCGCCGTCCTGCCGGAGTACGTCGACTACCTCGGTCCCGCCGCCGGGTTGCCCGAGCCGGAGCCGGTGGACGGCGAGGTGGGCAGCTTCTTCGCCGGGATCGCCCGGCGACTCGGCATCTGGCTGGTGGCCGGGTCGTTCCATGAGGCCGGCCCCGACCCGGAGCACACCTGGAACACGTCGCTGGTCTTCGACCGGTCCGGCAGCCTGGCCGCGAGCTACCGCAAGATCCACCTGTACGACGTGGAGATCCCCGGTCGGGTCTCCTACCTGGAGTCGGCGAGCGTCGCGGCTGGCGTCCAGCCGGTGGTGGTCGACGTCGAGGGGCTCCGGGTGGGCCTGTCGATCTGTTACGACCTGCGCTTCCCGGAGCTGTACCGGCGCCTGGCCACCGAGGGGGGCGCCCAGCTGCTCGTGGTCCCGGCGGCGTTCATGCTGCACACCGGCCGGGACCACTGGGAGGTTCTGCTGCGGGCGCGGGCGATCGAGAACCAGTGCTTCGTCGCGGCCGCCGGACAGACCGGCGACCACGAGCCCGGCCGCACCTGTTTCGGACGCAGCATGGTGGTCGACCCGTGGGGGACGATCCTGACCCAGGTGCCGGACGGGCCGGGGGTGTCCGTCGTCGACCTGGACCTCGACCGGCTCGCCCAGATCCGGGCCGAGCTGCCCAGCCTGGCCAACCGCCGGCTCTGACCCGTCACCCCTGGAGCAGCACGCCGAGCACCGTGAAGCCGGCGATGACCGCGGCGGTCACCAGCAGGGCGGTGGTCATCCGGGATCGGCCCCGCCGGGCCAGCCGTCCCACCGAGAGCACCAGGACGACCAGCACGACGGCGCCGATCACCAACTGCCAGAACGGCAGGAGGAGGCCGAGCAGCGCCTCCTCGGCGTGCACCGCGACGCCGAGCCTGGGCTCATCCATGCCTGACACTCTGGCACGCCGGCGCGCCTCGCGTCGCGGGCTACGCGGGCCCGCTGCCATCCCGTTCGGCCGAACCAGTGATGAACCCTGATTTGCCTTCTCGGGGCCGTCCGCGTAACTTTCTCTCTGCACGGGGGAGGCCGGACAAACCGGCCGAGAACGGGCGCCAGGCTCGTGGCGGGAACGCCGAGCGAGACTGAGGATCGGGCGGTGCGGACCACCCCGGACACGGGGTTGCGGAAGCGAAGCCGACCGGGTAGAGTTCTGAAGCCGGCAGGAGCCGGGCGGAGAGCCGCGAAGCGGTGATCGGCCGGTCTGCGGCTTCCCACGACAGTAACGACCGCCGGGTACGGCGTGCGTCATCGTGGATCAGGACGAACCAAGTTGATCACCTCGGACACGAGGTTGACAACGAAAGTTCGACCAAGTAGGTTTGAGCGGTTGCCCCGAGATGGGGTCCCACCGAGTGGGGCTTTTGATCGGTGTGTGGTTGTTCTTTGAGAACTCAACAGGGTGCTTGATAAGCCAGTGCCAATTATGATTTATACCCCGGACTGGTCGGGCTTTATGTCTGGCTGGTTGGGATTCCTTTGG
>NZ_RCVI01000134.1:0-6412 GCF_003667455.1 Micromonospora sp. CV4
GCGTGCAGGGCGGCGTCGGTCGCGCCGAACGCGGCCAGGTCGGCGGCGCCGTGGGTGAGGTCGATCGCGTCGGTGGCCAGCGCGCCGCGCAGGGGGGCCACCTCCGCCGCGTTGCGCCGGGTGACGGCGGTGGCGAGCGCGGGCAACGCCACCCCGGCGATCAGCAGCCCCACGGCGAGCGCCCCGGCGGCCGGCGGCGAGATAAGGGCCGCGCCGGCCACCGCCAGCACGCCGACCAGTGCCGCCGCCGAGCCCGGCACCAGCACCCGCAGCAGGAGATCCTGGACCGCCTCGACGTCGGAGACGAGCCGGCTCAGCACGTCCCCGGAGCGGTGTACGGCGGTGCGGCGGGCGGAGAGGGTGGCGAAGACCCGGGCCCGGACGTCGGTGATCATGCGGAGGACCGCGTCGTGCCCGGCGAGCCGTTCGGTGTAGCGGAACACGCCCCGGCTGATCGCCAGCGCCCGGACGGCGACGATCGCCACGGTGAGCCGGTCCAGTGGAGGCTGGCCGGCGGCGCTCATCAACAGCCAGGTCGCCGTGGCCATCAGTGCGAGCCCGGCGAACTCGGTGGCGGCGGCGAGCAGTCCCGCGCCCACGAGCCGGCCCAGATACGGCCGCGCCAGACGCAGCACCGTCCGCTCGGCGCTCGCCCGCCCGTCCGGGACCGCGCCGACCACCGTTTCCGGTGCCTCGGCCAGTGGGCCCGGCCCGTCGGCCGACGGCTCAGGTGCCGCGTTCATCGGGTCGCCTTCCCGGTCGGCTCGGGCGTCAGCTCGGTGACCCGACCGTCCTCGATCCGCAGGATCCGGTCGGCGTCGGCCAGTAGCGCCGGCCGGTGCGCGACCAGCAGCGCGGTCCGCCCGGTGACCAGCCGGCGGGTGGCGTCGAGCACCACGGCCTCGGCCGCGGTGTCCAGTCGGGCCGTGGGCTCGTCGAGCAGCACCACCGGGGCGTCCCGGAGGAACGCCCGGGCCAGGGCCACCCGTTGCCGCTGCCCGCTGGAGAGCCCGTGCCCACGTTCGCCGAGCAGCGTCTCCAGCCCGTCCGGCAGGCCGGCCACCACGTCGTCCAGGGCCGCGTCGTGCACCGCGGTGGCGAGCGCGTCGGGTGGGGTGTCCGGCGCGCCGAGCCGGATGTTGTCGGCCAGCGAGGCGGCGAAGAGATGGGCCCGCTGCGGCACCCAGGCGAGCTGGCGGCGCCAGGCGGCCGGGTCCGCGGCGGCGAGGTCGACCCCGTCGACGGTGACCCGGCCGCCGGTCGGGGTCACGAAGCCGAGCAGCAGGCCGAGCAGGGTGCTCTTGCCGGCGCCGCTGGGGCCGATGATGGCGATCCGCTCGCCGGGCCGGACGGTCAGGGTCACGTCGCGCAGCGCGGTCGTCCGCTCGTACTCCACGGTCACCGACTCGAAGCGGATCTCGCCGCGCCCGTTCGGGGTGGCCGCGCCCTCGGCGGCCCGGGGTGCGACGGGCGTGGCGGAGACGGTGAGCGCCTCGTCCAACGCGGTGAGCCCCTCCATGCTGGCGTGGAAGCGGCTGCCGGCGGCCCGCAGCGGCAGGTACGCCTCCGGGGTGAGCAGCAGCACCAGCAGCGCGGTCTGCAGGGCCAGACCGCCGCCGAGCAGCCGGATGCCCACCGGCACCGCGACCAGGGCCACGGAGAGGGTGGCGACCAGTTCCAGCACCAGCGCGGAGAGGAACGCGATCCGCAGCGTCTTCATGGTGGCGACCCGGTGCCCGTCGGCCATCCGGCGGACCACCTCGGTCTGCGCCCGGGCCCGGCCGAACGCGCGCAGCGTGGGCAGCCCGGCGACCATGTCCAGGAAGTGCCCGCCCAGCAGGGAGAGCCGCCGCCACTGCCGCTCCGTGGCGGCCTGCGCCTGCCAGCCGAGCAGCGCTCCGAAGACCGGGATCAGCGGCAGGGTCAGTGCGATGATCACCGCCGAGCCCCAGTCGGCGACGACGACCCGGGCCAGCACGGCCACCGGCACCGTCACGCTGAGTACCAGCTGGGGCAGGTATCCGGTGAAGTACGCGTCCAAGGCGTCCAGCCCGCGCCCGGCCAGCGTGGCGAGCTGGCCGGCCCGTTGCCCGGCGACCCAGCCCGGGCCGTGCCGGCCCACCGCGCCGAGCAGGTCGGCCCGCAGCGCGGCCTTGACCGTGGCGGCGAGCCGCGCGGAGACCGTGCCCTGCGCCCAGACCAGCGCTGAACGGGCGGCGACCGCCACCGCGAAGCCGGCCAGCGCGGGCCGGTCCAGGCGGCCGTCGACGGCGGTGGCCAGCACCGCCGCCAGCGCGGTGGCCTGCGCGACGATCAGCCCGGCGGCGAGCACGCCGAGCAGGGCGAGCACGGCGAGATCGCGCCGGGCCGCGGGGACCCGGCGCAGCAGACGCGGGTCGAAGGGACGGCGGTTCACCAGTACACCGGTGCTCTGCCGTCGGTCCGTCCTCGGAAAACCCACCAACACATCGCCTGGAAGCCTAGTAGGGCCGGCAGCAGCGGCAGCGCCACCCAGCCGAGTAGGCGCAGCGTCGGCGCGCTGGCGGCGGCGTCGGCCACCGTCAGCGAGGCGCCCGGGTCCGTGGTGGACACCAGCACGTAGGGCCAGAGGGCCGCGCCGACCAGCGCCACCGGCAGCGCCAGCGCCGCGCCGGTGGCGACCAGGGCCCACCCCGGCCGCCGTAGGGCCAGCGCCGCGCGGGCCGCCAGCAGCGCCGCAGCCAGCAGCAACGGCAGCAGTACGGCCACCGCCGGCCGCTGGACGGCGTCGCGTACCCGGGCGGAGAGCAGCCCCACGACGGTGGCCAGGGCGACCGCGCTGAGCGCCACCGGCACCAGCCGCCGGGCCAACCGGCCGACCACGGCGGCGTCGGCGACCGGCAGCCGCAGGGTGAGGAACGTCGCACCGTGCACCGCGACCAGGGCGAGCATGGCCAGGCCGGCGGCGGCCGCGAACGGGGTGGCCAGGTGCGACACCCCGGCGACGTGCCCGTCGGCCTCGCGGGGCACACCCTGCAACAGCGCGGCCAGCAGCACGCCCCAGCCCAGCGCGGCGAGCACACTGCCGACCACCACCACCCGGTCCCAGCGGGCGCGGACCCGTTCGTCGGTCGGGCGGCTGCGCAGTTGCACGCCCGCGGTCACCAGGACCACACCGACCAGCGCGCCGGCGACCGCCGGGTAGCACCCGGAGAGCAGTTCGCCCTCCAGCACCGGAAAGGCTCCGAAGAGGATGCCCACGGCGGCCACCAGCCAGACCTCGTTGCCGAGGAAGAACGGGCCGAGCGCCGTGAGGGTGGCCCGCCGCCCGGCCGGGCCACCGCCGCGGGCGAGTAGCAGCCCAACGCCGTAGTCGTAGCCGGCGAGCACCAGGTAGGCGCCGAAGAAGAGGCCGAGCAGGGCGTACCAGGCGAGGTCCACGGTGATCTCCTCAGGCGAGGGCGGGTTCGGGGTGGGCCGGCTCGGTCGGCGGTGCCGGCGGGCGGCCGAGCGGCGGGTCGGCCGCGCCGCGGGCCGCGTGCCGGGCGAGCAGCACCCAGTTGGTGACGGCGAGGGTGCCCAGCAGCAGGCTGAAGCCGATCAACGAGGTGAGCATCACCGGTGCGCCGACCGGGGAGACCGCCTGGTCGGTGGGGAGCAGCCCGTACGCCACCCAGGGCTGGCGGCCGACCTCCCGGGCGATCCAGCCGAGGATCACGGCGACGAAGGGCAGCGGCAGGGCGAGCAGGACCAGCCAGAGCGGGAAGCGCAGCCGGATGACCCAGTCCCGGAAGAGCAGCGGGAGCAGCAGCCAGACGCAGCCGAGCGTGAAGCCGATCAGGATCATGAAGCCCAGCCCGACGCTGGCCAGCACAGGTGGGGTGTAGTCGCCGGGGCCGAACCGGGCCGTCCACTCGGTGATCAGCGCCTGGGCCTCCGGGCCCTGGCCGAACTTGGTCGGCTGCACCTCTCCGACCGGCCCGAACTGGGCGAAGCCGAAGCCCTGCACCAGGGTGATCGCCAGGGCGGCGGTGACCAGACCGACCCTCAGCGAGGTGCGGAAGAGCACGAAGTCGGGGGTACGCCGGATCAGGTGCCAGGCGCTGACCGCCGCCATCAGCATCCCGCCGACCAGCAGCGCGGCCGAGACCACGTGCCCGAACGCCATGCCGAGGCTGGGGTTGGTCAGCAGCGCGCCGAAGTCGGTGAGGTGGGCGATTCCGTCGCGGACCTCGTACCCGACCGGGTTCTGCAACCAGGAGTTGGCCACCAGGATCCAGAACGCCGAGGCGTACGCGGTGAGCGCCACGCCCCAGAGCAGGGCCAGGTGGACGCCCTTGCGGAGCCGGTGCCAACCGAAGATCCACATCCCGAGGAACGTGGACTCCAGGAAGAACGCCACCAGCGTCTCGATGGCCAGCGGCGCGCCGAAGACGTTGCCGACGTAGCGCGACAGGCCGCTCCAGTTCAGCCCGAACTGGAACTCCATCACGATGCCGGTGGCGATGCCGAGCACGTAGTTGATCACGTAGAGCTGGCCCCAGTACCGGGTGAGCCGCTCCCACTTCGGGTTGCCGGTGAGCACCCAGGCGGTCTGCATCCCCACCAGCAGGGTGACCAGCCCGAGCGTCACGACCACGAACAGGAAGTGGATCGAGGTGGTGGTGGCGAACTGCAGGCGGGCGAGGAGCAGCGTGTCCATGACCGGCCCTCCGTAGGTTGGCTCCCTTGTCGTAGCCACCCTACATGTAGCTACGCTACAAGTTATCTACTACGTCGTGTCGTAGACAACTCTACGACACAACGTAGTAGGTGTGGGTTGAAGGTGGGGGATTGCTCGATCATGGATGTAGTTGCCTCGCGGTCGGGGGATGCCACTCGATCCTGGATCGAGCGTGATCTTGACGCAGTCACCCCGAGGTGGGCCGAGGCAGGCAGGGCGAGGCGGGCAGACCGAGGCAGGGCGAGGCGGCAGGGCGAGCCCGGTCCTGGTGCAGGAGGGCCGCGGCTGAGGTCAGTTCAGGAACAGGGTGATCGGAAGGGCGACCAGCGTGGTGGCGACCGCGAGGGCGGTGGCGCCGAGCACCCGGGGCGGCCGGTCGCTGACCAGCAGCCGCTGTACGCGTACGTCCAGGTCGCGGTCGCCCATGCCCAGCGCGCCTGCCGGGGTGATCCGGTGACCGGCGGCGGCGAACCGGCGCAGCGCGCCCGCCAGCGGCGCGTCGGCGTGCAGCTCGCGCGCCTTGTCGTCGGCGCGCATCTCGACCAGCAGGGCGACCCGCTCGTGCGCGTCGCGGACCCAGCGGAACCACGGCAACGCGCGGCAGAGCGCGGTGAACGGCAACAGCACCAGGTCGTGCCGCTCGTGGGCGTGCGCGCGCTCGTGGCTGAGCACGGCGGCGAGTTCGGCCCGGTCCAGCAGGCTCAGCGTGCCCGCGCTGACCACGACCTGCGGCTTCACCCCCGGCAGGCAGTACGCGGCCGCGCTCGGATGGTCGAGCACCAGCGCGCCGGGCGCGGCCGGGTCGTTCCGGGCGACCAGGGTGAGCAGGTCCCGGTGGCGGCGCTGGGCGCGTAGCGTGCCGTGGATGCTGCGCACGGTCGTGGTGACCAGCACCGCGCCGATGCCGAAGCCCACTCCCACGCTGGCCAGATGGAAGGCGGTCACCCCGACCGGCAGCGTGCCGTGGGCGAGGTCGTTGGCCAGGGCGAGCAGGGCGCTCCCGGTCGGCAGGTCGTAGGCGGCCAACCCGAGCGCCATCGGCAGGCCCATCGCCGAGAGGCCCAGCGCCAGTCCGACCGCCTGCCAGCAGACGATCGCCACCCGGGGACTGCGCCACGTCCAGGTGGAGCTGGCCAACCCCTGAGCGGTCAGATAGCACGCCAGCATGGTGGCGGCGAAGTGCACGGTGTAGGCCATGGCGCGGGCCCTACCGCTCCGCTGCCTCGTCGGCCGGCCGCCGGCTCGGCGGCCCGTCCACCCGGTCGGTCAACTCGGCGCCGGCGGAGTCGGGCCCGGTCAGCCCGGCCTCGCTCCCCAGGGCCGCGCGCAGCACCTCGGCCTCGGTGCCGGTCACCGAGTGGGCGAAGCGCACCAGCGCGGCGTCGCGGCTGCCGCCCAGGTCGAGGGCGTCGAGCATGAGCTGGGCGATGTGCGCCTCGCGGCTGGCCGCCGGCCGGTACCGCCAGGCCCGGCCCTCGCGCTCCCGCTGCACCATGCCCTTGCCGGCGAGCCGGTCCAGCACAGTCATCACCGTGGTGTACGCCAGCTCGCGGCCGTCGAGCGCGTCGGCCACCTCGCGCACGGTCACCCCGTCCGACGTGCCCGGGACCACGTCCCACAGCACGTCCATCACCGCACGCTCAAGATCGCCCAACCGAGTCACCCCGCAATCCTACCCCCGGTAGTAGACCCAAACCCACAAGCCCACCC
>NZ_RCVI01000360.1:0-6395 GCF_003667455.1 Micromonospora sp. CV4
GTGCGGGGACGACACGGCCCACCCGGCGCCTGTGGGGGCGGGGGTTGTGCTGCGCGCGTCACCGGAGGCGGGGGTGTTGATCTCCACTACGCCTGATGAGTGACGCTCGCAGCATTGTGGGCCGCCGGCCGTCCGGGCGGGAGTCCTGGGACGGCCGGCATCGTCGTTCTGTCGGGAACTTGACAGAAACGTCAGCCGCGGACGGCCTCGACGGCGGCCGCGAGCCGGCGAACGCCCTCGTCGATCCGATCGGCGGTGACCGCCGAGAAGGCCAACCGCAGGGCGTGCTGCCCACCATCGATCATGAAGTCGCTGCCCTTCACCACGGCGACCCCACGCTCGGCCGCGGCCGAGGCGAGCCGGTCGACCAGCACGTCGTCCGGGAACTCCACCCAGAGGAAGTAGCCGCCGTCGGGCTCCACGAACCGCGCCTGCGGCAGGTGCCGGCGCAGCGACTCGGCGAGCACCCGGGCCCGCTCGCCCAGCGCCGCCCGGACCGTCCCGATCGAGCGGTCGATGTCACCGGAGACGCAGAACTGGTGCACGATCGCCTGGGACACCATGCCGGGCGAGATGTAGAGACTGGTCGCGTTCTTGGCGATGTCGGCGATCAGATCCGCCGGGCCGACCAGGTACCCGACCCGCACACCCGGGCAGACCGTCTTGGTGAAGCTCGACGCGTGCACCACCACGTCGCGGGTGTCCAGCGAGAGCATCGACGGCAGCGCGTCCCCGCGGAACCGGATGTCCGCGTACGGGTCGTCCTCGAAGATCGTGAACTCGTACTCCGCGGCCAGGTCGAGCAGCTCGCGGCGCTTCTCCAGCGAGAGCGTCATGCCGGCCGGGTTCTGGTAGTTCGGAATGACGTGCGCAAGCCGGGGCCGGACCCCGGACTCCAGCAGCTTGCGCAGCTCGGCGGTGTCCAGGCCGTCCGGCTGGACCGAGACGCCGTGCAGCTCGCTGCCCATCCGCTGGAGGTTGAGCAGCGTCCGGTCGTACGTCGGCCGCTCCACCACCACCGCGTCGCCGGGGCGGACCAGGTGGTCGAAGAGGAACGCGTCGGCCTGCAGCGACCCGTTGGTGACCAGCACCTGGTTGGCCTCGACCCCGTGCTTCTCGGCGATCCACCTGCGCAGCGGAACGTAGCCGACGGAGGTGCCGTAGGCCGTGACCCCGGCTGGGTCGGCGTCGAAGGCACGGACGGCGGCGGCCTTGAGCCCCTCGACATCGACGATGTCCAGCGAGGGAGCCCCACGGGCGAAGGAGATCAGCTGCTCGGCGGTCATGGATGTTGAGCGTACGGGCGGCGGTGGGGGACGCGCGGACGGCACGGCGATGTCCGCATCCTGAGCCACCGGGTCGGGTGACCCGTTTCCACCGGTCGGCGTCAGATCAGACCGGAAGGGCGAGCGAGTCGTGCTGCGCTCCCCGGGAAAGTCCCTCCAGCTGCACGCCGAGCGCGTCGAGGAGCTGGCTCCAGTCGAAGTAGGACCGCCAGGCGACGATCCGTCCCCGGCGGGCCCGAACCACGTCGGCCACGTCCCAGCTCACCGTGCGGCCGGTGGGCGCGACGGTGCCGAACGGCGAGTGCAGCGTGCCGGCGTGGGTGCCGCTCAGGCGCAGCTCCACGGCCGCGCCCCCGGCCGTGCGCACCGCGCCCAGCGGGTCGACCCGCAGGTCCGGGAAGGCGCCGGTCCAGGTCCGCAGCAGCGCGGGCAACTCGATCGGGCGGACCGTGACGCCCGGCATGGAGTAGAACGCCTCCGGCGCGTAGAGGTCCGGCAGCCGGGCCACGTCCCGACGCAGGAGCATGGCGTACTGCTGCTCGACCAGGCGCTCCGCGTCGCGCATCGGACCCTCCCCCACGGGCCACGGCGTCTCCGCTCCCGCAAGGTATCCCTACCCGTCGATCCGGCCGGCACACCTGTCCGCCCGAACCCCGGTGCGCCCGGTCAGGTCGCGGCGCCCACCTGGCTCTCCGCCCAGACCCGCATGATGTCGCGGACGGAGATCACTCCCGCCACCTCACGGCCGTCCAGCACCACGAGGTGCCGGAACCCGCCCCGGGCCATCGCGGCGGCCGCCTCCGCCACCGTCCAGTCCGGGCCGGCGTAGACCACGTCCCAGGTCAGGTGAGCGCCGGTGCGTTCCACGTCGCAGTCCAGGCCGGCGCCGATGGCCTTCAACACGTCGCGTTCGGTCATGATCCCGATCCCCTCGGAGTCCGGGTCGATCACGACCGCCGACCCGACACCACGGGCCGACATCATCCGGGCCGCCTGGCGGAGCGTGTGCTCCGGACCGACGACGAGGACCTGGCTGGACATCGCTTCCCGTACCTGCATCACGCATCACCCCTTTGGGACGGTGGCATCCGGTACCGACATGGTGGTCCGTGAATGTTTCCTGGACAAGACCGGGCATCGCCGTTTCGCCGGCACGCTCGCTACTGTCGGACGGTGTCCACCGAGCCCCTGCGCTGCGCCGGCGCGCTGATCGTCGACCACGACGGCCGCATCTTCTTTCAGCGCCGGTCGCCGCACCGGCGCCTCTTTCCCAACTGCTGGGACATCGTCGGCGGCCACCTGGAGCCGGGCGAGGACGTCGACGAGGCGCTCCGGCGGGAGGTCACCGAGGAGACCGGCTGGACCCTCTCGCACGTCCTCGGTCAGGTCGGTGAGTACCACTACGTCGGCGACGACGGTCTCGCCCGGATCGAGCACGACTTCCTGGTCCGGGTGGACGGCGACCTGGGCCACCCGACGCTGGAGGCCGGCAAGCACACCGAGTACCGGTGGCTGACCGAGCACGAGGTGACCGTTCTGGACGAGCACCGCCACGTCAACGACGGGCTGATCCGGCGGATCGCGGAGGAGGGCTTCGCCGTCCTGCGGTCGATCGGTCTGTGAACACCGTCGAGCTGGCGCCGCACCGGTTCGCCGGTCTGCTCGCCCCGGCCGTGGACCGGGCCTTCATCGCCGGCATGCTGGCCGGTCGGAACGGTGGTGGCGCCGAGCTGAGCCAGCGGTACGGCGGGCCGGCCGCCAACGGATTCCTGGTGGAGCTGCGCACCCGGCTGGCCGCACCCGGCGGCACGGTCGACGAGCCAGGGTTCGCGGCGATCACCCGCTACCGCGACCCGGCCGTCTGCCACCGGAGCGTGGACAAGCATGTGGCGCACGGCATGCTCCACCGCCGACCGGACGGCGGGCTGTCCGCCACCGAACGAGGCGCCGCCTTCCTCACCGAGCTGTACCAGGTGCACGCCGAGGTCACCGAGGAGCTGTGGGCCGGACAGGACGAGCGGGTGACGCGGCTGGTGGCGGCGCTCGGCCGGTTGCTGGCGTACGCCCTGGTGCTGGCCGACGAGGAGGGAGACCCGGGCGGGTCGGCGTTCACCGCGATGGCGCCCCCGCACGAACCGGACGGCACCCCGCCGGGCGTGCTGCTGCTCAACCGGCTCGGCACGCTGCGCTACCACCGGGCCGACGCGCACGCCGCAGCCTGGACCGCCGCCGGGCACACCGCGTCGAGCATCGCCACCCTGCCGGCCGGCCCGGAACGGCTCGCCATCGAGCTGGAGACCGACCGTCGGGCAGCCGGCCCGTACGCCGCGCTCAGCGCGGAGGAGCGGTTGACCATGCTCGCCGACCTGGCGGCGCTGCCCGGCTGACCGGCGACGCTGCCCTGGCTGGGCGGCGGCGCTGCCCCTCGCTGGGCGGCGGCGCTGCCCCTCGCTGGGCGGCGGCGCTGCCCGGCTGGGCCGGTTGGCCGGAGCGGCCCGCCCGCCCGGGGCTATCCTCCAGCGGTGACGGGGAGCAGCACGAGGAAGGATGTCGGGATGATCGGGATGGTGCTCGCGGCCGGGGCAGGGCGCCGGCTGCGCCCGTACACCGACACCCTGCCCAAGGCGTTGGTGCCGGTGGACGGGGAGACCACGATCCTGGACATCGCGCTGGGCAACCTGGCCGAGGTCGAGCTCACCGACGTCGTGATCGTGGTCGGCTACGCGGCGGACGCGGTCCGCGAGCGGCAGGCCGACCTGGAGAAGCGGTACGGGGTCACGCTCACCCTGGTGCACAACGACAAGGCCGAGGAGTGGAACAACGCCTACTCGCTCTGGCTGGCTCGCGAGTACTTCGCGCGCGGTGTGCTGCTCGTCAACGGGGACACCGTGCACCCGGTGAGCGTGGAGAAGACCCTGCTCGCCGAGCGCGGGCCGGGCATCCTGCTCGCCGTGGACACGCTCAAGCCGCTGGCCGAGGAGGAGATGAAGACCACCTTCGACGCCGCCGGCCAGCTCACCCGGATCACCAAGGTGATGGACCCGGGCGAGGCGTACGGGGAGTACATCGGCGCCACGCTCATCGAGCCGCAGGTCGCCGACGCGCTCGCCGACGCGCTGGAGGCCACCTGGCGGCGCGACCCGAACCTGTACTACGAGGACGGCTACCAGGAGTTCGCCGACCGGGGCGGCGAGGTGCGGGCCGCGCCGATCGGCGACGTGCCCTGGGTCGAGGTCGACAACCACGCCGACCTGGCCCGCGCGCGGGAGATCGCGTGCCGCTACTAGCCCGTACGGTCAACACCCCGCTGCTGATCGAGGTCCGGCGGGGCGCGGTGGCCGACCTGGGGCTGCTGCTGGCCGACCGGCGGATCTCGGCCGGTGGTGACGTCGCGGTGGTGGTCGGCCCCGGCCAGGGCGAGAAGATCGCCGAGCTGTGCCGGCCCAGCCTGGGCTCGGCCGACGTCTTCACCGTGGTCGGCGGCACCATCGACGCCGCGAATGAGCTCGGTGACCGGCTCCGGTCCCGCTCGTACGATGCGGTGATCGGCATCGGCGGCGGAAAGACCATCGACACCGCCAAGTACGCCGCCACCCGGTACGGCATCCCGATGGTGACCGTGGCGACCAGCCTCGCCAACGACGGCATCGCCTCGCCGACCGCCTCGCTCGACCACGAGGGCGGCAAGGGTTCCTACGGGGTGCACATCCCGATCGCGGTGATCGTCGACCTGGACTTCGTGGAGAACGGGCCGGACAGTCAGACCCAGGCCGGGATCGGCGACGCGGTCAGCAACGTGAGCGCCTGCGCCGACTGGGAACTGGCTCACGAGGTCCGCGGCGAGCCGATCGACGGCCTTGCCGTGACGCTGGCGCGAACCGGCGCCGAGGCCCTCATCAACCACCCTGGCAAGATCACGGACGACGCGTTCCTCACCACCCTCGCCGAGGCGCTGATCCTCGGCGGGATCGCCAGTTCGGTGTGCGGGTCGACCCGCCCGGCCAGCGGCGGTGACCACGAGATCTCCCACGCCATCGACCGGCTCTACCCCGGCACCGCCTCACACGGTGAGCAGGTAGGGCTGGGCGCGCTCTTCTGCACCTTCCTCCGGGGCGACCCGGAGCGGTTCGGTCAGCTCGCCCGCTGCCTGCACCGGCACGGCCTCGCCACCGTCCCGGGCGATCTGGGGCTGACCGACGACCAGTTCGTCGAGGCGGTGCAGTTCGCGCCACGCACCCGGCCGGACCGGTACACGATCCTCGAGCACCTGGCGTTGTCGCCTACCGAGACGCGGGAGCGGCTGGCAGACTACGCCGGTGCAATCCGCGACCAGCTTGGCTGACCCCCGTCCCACCATCGCCGACTTCCACCGGGTGAACCGGGGCGGCGGCCTGTTCAGCGAGTCGATCAGCCAGTGGCTGGGCGCCGCCTTCGCGCTGGTCGCCCAGCGGCTGGGGCTGCGACCGACCACGCTGACCATCACCAACCTGGTGCTCGGGCTGGCCACCTCGGTCACCGTGGTGGCGCTCGCCGGCCCGGTCGCGGACGGGGACGTGCCGGCCTGGGTGGTCGGCGTGCTCGCCCTGGTGGGCTGGCAGGTGGCGTACTCCCTGGACTGCGCGGACGGACAACTCGCCCGGGTGACCGGCCAGGGCAGTGCGGCCGGCGCCCGGGTCGACGTGCTCTGTGACGTGGCCGCGCAGATCGCCCTGGTGGCGGCGCTGGCCGCCACGGCGGTGGCACAGGAGCCGTCGACCCCGACCTGGCTGGTGGCGACCTTCGCCGGCACCTGGATGGTCAACCTCGTCACCTCGGTGATGCAGGCCGGCCCGAACGCGGCCAGCATGGTCACCTCGACCTCGCTGCCGATCCGCCTGGTGAAGCTGGTCCGCGACTACGGCGCCGTGATCTTCGTGGCCGCCCTGGTACTGGCCGTCGCCCCCGCGCTGGTCCTCTGGGTGATCGTGGCGTTCACCATCGTCAACGGCGGCTTCCTGCTCGCCAGCATCGCCTTCTCCGCGCGCGCCTCCGTGCGCTGACGCCCACGGCGTGCCCCGTGCCCCGGGCCGGGCCGCGTTCGGGCCAAGATCCACGCAACTTCCCGGAGAT